>JAHFAA010000039.1:6869-14354 GCA_023250775.1 Bdellovibrionales bacterium | reverse complement strand
AAAATGCGAGCAGTTTACTTGGTCAGATGGCCCACCATTCCCGCCGCAAAGTTGCGGTGGTCGACGCGATTCAATCGTTTCTCTTGAGCGCGAGTGAGGAGGTCGCGATGCGGGATTACGCACAGGTGTTCCGCGATCACCCAAACATTTTTTTCGCTGGTCATCCAGTCGTGCTTATCAAAACGTTCGAGGTTCACTGGTTGTGAGTAGCGACGAAGCGAGCGATCGCCGGCAAGGTTGAAATAGGAATCAAAGTAGCTCATGGCGAGTTCACGCAAGGTTCGATAGACGGGTTCGCGATAACGGCAGCCCGAATAGTTCGAGGTTGCAAGAGCACCCCAGTGACCCTTGTGTTGAAAAACGGCGATGACATGGTCGGAATCGCGATGGGCCTCCAGGTCCAAAAGAAGTGGCGGGTGACCGAGCACGCGCATGGCCGCGGCCGCAAAGATCGCTCCTTCTAAACAGTGTGCCGTGCCTTCGCGCAGAACACGGCGAGGCGACCAGGAAGTATTGGCGAGGTGGTAGGGAATTTCATAGAGATATTTCTGAATCCCGTAGGGAGTCTTGAAGGCACGAAAACGACGCAGCTCCTGTGGGGTAAATGTGTTGGCCGTATATAATCCTTAAGTTTGAAAGTTTAGCGAATCACATCTATTTTCGCTTAAGTCCGAGTTTCAGTCAAAAACTCTCAATCTGTGTCGTTGAACAAAATAATAAACAGTACCAAAGAGAACTCCTCCAAGATGGGCGCCGTAGCCAATGGGAAGAGAAGAACCTCTGGTCTGGGAGATCAGACCCCACAGATCAAGGGCCGCGAAGGCGACAGCACCGCTGAGGGCGGGCACTGGAATGAGTCCAAAAATAAAAATCTTTCTCTTGGGAAAAATTAAAGCAAAAAGGATGATCACCGCGGAGATAGCACCTGACGCCCCAAGCGCCGGAATCTCGGGTTGGCGCAAAAGCCAGGCAGACACCACTGTATGACAAAGTGAACTGAAGGCACCTGCAAAAAGATAAAATTTCAGAAATTGTCCGAACCCTAAGATCATTTCCATCGCATTACCAAAACTATAAAGGACATACATATTAACAAAAATATGCCAAAACATATTATGGGAAAAAACAGAAGTGATGAGAGTCCACACTCTTCCTTGCATGAGTGCGTCCCAGCTAACCAAGAAATTTTCAAGCATAAAAGTTGGGAAAGTAAAACCAAGCAAGAACCACAAAATAAAAACAACGACATTCAGCTGAATGATCATTTTGACCGCGCTTCTGCCGACGGTGAGTTGCGTTAGATAGCGTGAAAATTTGGAAGGCGATCGTTGATCCATTGTATCGACAATTTTGACTTGGCAGGAACGTGTGTGGGAATGATGATTGTCAACGCCGCTCCGACTCATGCAAAGTAAAGACGGAAGTCAAAAAAAACTTGCATGCGATGGAATGTGAGTTCAAAATTTTGCAGGTATACATAATCAAATTACTACAAAATGTATTTATCAAACGCCCTTCGTTTTAATATCCGTGACGCCATTTTTTACTCTCTCATGGTCGGGTTCGGTGAAGTTTACTTTAGCGCTTACTCGTTGGCGCTCGGACACTCTGTCTTTTTTGCCGGGATGCTCACGACTGCGCCTCTCATTTTTGGAGGGGCGCTGCAACTCCTTTCTCCCCAAATTTATCATTGGATAGGCTCGCATAAAAAAATTGTCG
The DNA here is from genome assembly GCA_023250775.1 of Bdellovibrionales bacterium. Lineage (GTDB taxonomy): Bacteria > Bdellovibrionota > Bacteriovoracia > Bacteriovoracales > Bacteriovoracaceae > GWA2-49-15. The sequence continues at coordinate 12,635 of JAHFAA010000039.1, read as the reverse complement.
TGATCGGGGTCCTCTTTCAGGCCCTTTGTTTTGCTCCTCTGGCGATAGGTGCCTTCTTTGGAAAACTTTCAGAACCATTTCTCTTTATTACGATCTCTCTTTATTGGGCACTTTTTCTTGGTTTGGGTCCGTCGTGGAATGTATGGCAAAAAAGCATTATTCCGGAACATATCCGCACACGTTTTTTTTCTGATCGGACGATGCTTATGGCGGTGGCCAATTTCCTCGCCATTTTGTTGGGAGGCACGATTCTCGATCACTACAAAAAGTTTGAGCATCCTCTTACTGGGTTCGCCATTCTCTTTTTAGTCTCGGGATTTTTTCGTCTTTGCTCGGTCCATTACTTAAAACGGCAACCGGAAGAGAGAGACCCAACACCACTCGGCAGCATCAATAAGAAAGAGCTTTTTGCCATTTTCTCCTCTCATAAAATGGGAAAGACTTTACTCTTTATCCTCATTTTCCGTTTCGCCGTTTTTGTTTCTGCGCCTTATTTCGGGACTTACATGCTTAAGGTGATGAAACTTGATTATTTTTCTTTCACCATCATTGTTCTTTCGTCAGTCCTCGGTAGAGTGGTCATCATGAGAATTCTCAAGCACTCTCTTACGAAGCATAACACTCATCGCTTTCTCTTTTTAAGTGTTGTTCTGATCGCCATGAATCCTTTTCTTTGGACGTTGACCCAAAAACTATCGTTCATTATGCCCATTGAGTTTATTTCCGGCGTATGCTGGGGGATTTTTGATCTTACTTTTTTTCTTCTTACCTTTAATGAGATTTCAAAAGAGCGCCAGCCCGTGATTCTTTCGACTTATAATTTTATTAACACGATTGTTATGGGAGTTGGGACCTTCATCGGGGGCACGATTCTCAACGCTTTTGGCAACTCCTATCACGGCAATATGACGCTTTTTCTGATCTCGTCCTGTGCCAGAGCTGCTGCCATTTTGGCCTTCCCAGGTTTCCTTTTGAAGCTTCAAGAAGTAAAAAAGGCCGGATTACTCCGGCCTTTATAAAAGAAGATGACTGCGGGCCAAAAAGATTAAGGTTTAAACCAGCAGCGAGGACGAACACCGTCGGTGTATCCATCGCGAGTCGTGCAGTAGCCTACGTTGACATCAGTTTCACTCACGGGAAGATTAAAATCTTTTTCGCAAATGGCGCCAGCAAAATAGGTATCAAGACGACATTGGGAAGCTGGGTGGTTGTCGTCAGTTCGTGTTACCACTGTGCGATCAGGAGTAGAAAAACTCAAAGGCTTTGTTGATCGGGCAAGAACTTTGAAGAGATTGCCGAGAGACATGCCGGCCATTGCTCCACGGATACAGATGGCAATATCATTTTCATTGTGGAAATTGGCCTCGCATTTTTTTTGAACTAATGCATCGACTGTCATTCTTGCCACGATGGCGGCATTGTCGTCATCCTTCATGTAATTGCGCAAACACTTGGAATTTCCAAAATAATCGGCCTGGCCTTCATTCGAGGCCCACTCATCAGGATCTCCCGCAATTTTAGGGGCGCCACCGATATGATGTCCGAGTTCATGGCATGCTACGAGAGCGAAGCCATCTTCAGTGATGGTGCTGTGACGGGCAAGACCACCAAACATGGAGATTGACCAGTCATTGCCGTTTTGTTCGGCATAGGCATTCACCGTGCCGTCAGTCCAATTTCTTTCAATGATAAGCGTTTTTCCTCTTGCTTTAAGAACGGGAGCATAAAGAGCTTCAACCCGATCTAAGATTGAGTTGAATTTTTCAATTGTGATAGTAGAAATTGATTTTGCGTCGACAGGGATATACAAGTTGTTTTCTGCCACGATCCCAGTTTTTCCTTGCATGTCACAGGCATAAGCGGCGGCACAGATTTGGCCAGCAACTACGGCGGAAACGATAAATCCTTTTAACATTAAATTCCTCCTTGAAATATAATCTCTGAAATCAGTTTTCGCGTCTCAGAAATAGATGTCTATTTGATTTAATCACGTTAATTTCAATTTCCTTGCATGTAAGAAAATGTTGTGGCGCTCAATTTAAACGCTCAACTATTGAGAAGGCGATTTACCCGATCCTTGTTCAGAGGATGATCGGGGGCCTTGATGGCATTGGTGTTGGGAGATCAATTGAGATGATGGAAATGCTTTTACAAAACTTTAAGCAATTTTAACTTGTTTCAACATCAGCAAAAGCGTTTCTGAAATTTCATCGATAGGTCGGATCAACTCGGCCGCGCCTAAGCGAATGGCCTCACCTGGCATTCCGAAAACTATCGAGGAATTTTCGTCTTGCACGATCGTACGTACGCCTTTACTTCGCAAGGAAAGAAGTTCGCAAGCACCGTCACGGCCCATTCCAGTCAGCAAAATGGCGATGCGGTCTCTTCCCGATATTTTGGCGAAAGATCTGAAGAGAAAATCGACAGAGGGTTTAAAACGATTTTCCGGAGGGTCATCGGAAATGCAAATTCTCAAATCGCTGCCTTTTCCGACGATCGCCATCTGTTTGCCTCCGGGGGCGATATAAACACATCCATTTTTGACCATATCATTATCTTCCGCCTCTTTGACGTCAAAAGGACAAAGCTCGTTCAAGCGCTCGGCAAAGCTTTTGGTGAAAATCGGAGGCATATGCTGGACAATTAAGATTGGAGGGATGGACTTCGGTAATCCGGTTAGCACGACTTTAATCGCCTCGGTTCCACCAGTGGAAGCACCGATGGCGATGATGGAATTTGCCACGGTAGGTGAGGAAAGCGAATGCACCACAAACTGGGCCGGTTCGATCAGTCTCTTCGATGCCTTTTGGCCAATTTGCTTCAGTCGTGAAGATTTTGTTTTGGCCGCGGCCTTAATTTTTGTATTCAAGATTTCGCCCGCCTCACGAATTTCCGAGAGCGCGGGTTTTTGCACGTAATCAAAGGCCCCTGCTTCAAGCGCATCCATGACCGGGCCTGTGTCTTTGATATTATAATCAGTCACGATAATTGTTGGAATCGGATCGGAGGCCATGTATTCTTTCAAATAGCTGACGCCATCTTTTTTGGGCATATGAAGATCAAGTGTGATGACATCTGGTCGCATGCGACAGCGAATCTCCTCGGCCTGGAATGGGTCAGCTGCTTCACCAATAATCTCAATCGTTGAATCAGGTTCCAACATCTTGCGAATAACTTTTCGCATCGGCCCTGAGTCATCAATAATCAGCACTTTGATTTTTGAATTATTGCTCGTTGGCGCATTGGTTTTCTTAAAAAAGAGTTCGCCAGTGGAGGTGTGAAATTTTACCTGTCTTCCGATGTTTCCTCCCACCTCTTCCACCATAATCGGAATTCCAAACTGGTTAAGAATTTCTCGCGCTAGTCGAATATTTTCAGATCCGACCTCAACCTTGCTTGACGAATCGGGCGAGGTCGCCCCTCCGATAATTTTTGCCACGAGATTTTTAGGCAAAGAGCCGCGCTTTTTAAATTCTTTGATAAGGGCAGGAATGGCATAAATTCCGTATTGAAGAGAGCAATTTTCCTCGCAGGGACGAGGCAGTAGGTAATGGTTCATCCCGCCAATTTTTAACTCTTGATCATAAATACAGACGGCAATGCAACTGCCCAACACCGTTGAGAGAATTTCTCCTTTTGTTCCGAACGCCAACTCGCCCGATTTTATATTGATCTCTTCTTGCATGAAATTATCCTTTGACTTGATAAACAGATTCAGAAACCAAGGTCAGTGGAAGCGATAACCCATGAAGACTCTCAGTATGCCCGATAAAAAGGTATCCACCGGGTTTTAAATATTGAATCACTTCGCGCACAACTTGCTCAATGGTGGCGCGGGAAAAATAGATCAGAACGTTGCGCAGAAAGATCACATCAAAGCGAATTTCGCTTTGAAGTTTGTCTTGAATTAAATTAAATTGTTTAAGCTTAACATTGCGACACAATTCTGGGAGCACACGAACTGAACTAGAGTCATCAACAAAATATCTTTCTCGAAAACGATCGGGAACCTGCTCATTTACGGTGCGCGCGGAATAGGTAGCGGTTTTGGCCTTGGCAAGAACTTCGGTGGAGATATCTGTTCCCAGAATGCGATAATCATAATGCGGGTTGAGATGTTCCTTGAGTGCCATGGCCAGGGAATAAACTTCTTCTCCTGAAGAGCAGGCCGCAGACCATAAATAAATCGTTTTTTCGCCTGAAGGTGGCCAGGCGCAAAGTTCGGGTAAGATGGTATTAACCAGATAGGTGAAGTGTCGTGGCTCACGAAACCAATCCGTCTTATTGGTGGTGAGGCCATTAATAAAGTGCGTGATTTCATCAGGAGATTGATGGAGCAGGTCAATGTACTGGGAGAAATCATCATACTGTAAGGCACCAAGACGTTTATAAAGACGAGACTCGACTAAGCTGTGTTTGCTTTCCCCCAGGTCAATGCCTGTAAGCGCCGCCAATTTTTCGCGCAAAATTTTGTAGTGACTTTGTGTGAGTGGAGATTTAAGTGCTGCTCCCATATTAGGCGGCCTTTTCTGAAGTGGAGAGTAATGATACGATATCGAGAATCAGCGCAGGACTGCCATCGCCTAAAATGGTGGCGCCTGCGGCCCCTTTGAGCCGTCCGATTTCCGGCCCAAGAGATTTGTGTACCACCCGTTGCTGGGAAACGATCTCGTCAACCACCAAGGCCTGACGGATGCCACCCGCATGGGTAATCACCAAATTTCCATCGGCCTTCTTGAACGTCGTACGGCCTTTATGTCCGTCAGTCGCCAATCTCTCTTTCAAATCAATCAAAGGCAAAATGGCATCGTCAACTTGAATGATCTGTTCCTTAAGTTCACTCACAAAGCGAATGCCTTCTTTTGGGAGTGCCATGACACGCTCGATGTCGGAATTGGGAATGATATAGAGATTGTTAAGGACTTTTATCACCATGCCATTAAAGATCGCCAGAGTGAGGGGGAGGCGGATGGTAAATTTTGTGCCTTCCCCAGGTTTAGATTCGATCTGACATGAACCTTTGAGCCCCTGAATCGATTCCTTGACCACATTCATGCCGACACCTCTGCCGGATAGATCGCTGGCGGTATCTCGAGTGGAAAAACCATTGGCATAGATAAGCTCATAGATTTTTGATTCAGGCAGAACCTGGTCAGCGCGCACTAATCCAACTTTGACGGCCTTTTCAAAAATTTTGTCTTTATCCAGACCTCGTCCGTCATCCTCAACGATGATATAAAAAAAACCTCCTCGTCGAAAACCACGAAGGATAATTTTGCCACAAGGATCTTTGCCTTTAGCAATTCGTTCTTCTTCCGATTCAAGCCCATGATCAATGGCATTTCGAATCATGTGGGTGAGGGGATCAGCGATGGCCTCGACAATAGTTTTATCCAGCTCATTGTCTTGCCCCTCGGCAAAAAAATTAACTTTCTTTGACACCGCCACGGCAGTATCGCGAGTGATTCGCTCCATTTTGGAAAAGACCTGTTTTAATCCCACCATGCGAAGTGCCATGACTGTTTGTTGAAGATCGTAAGTAAGTTTGCTGAGCTGATTAATGGTCTTGAGCGCCTGATCAAGATGGGAGCTCAGATCATATTTACTGTGATCTAAAGATGCCTGCAAAATAACTTGCTCGCCAAAATTATTGAGCAAGTCTTCTATTTTTTTTAGTGAGACACGGGCAAAATCATCACTGCTGCCAAGAGGACCTTTCTTGTCATTTTTGCATTCTTGTTGTGGCAATTCTTTATCATTGATCTG
>JAHFAA010000039.1:0-6859 GCA_023250775.1 Bdellovibrionales bacterium | reverse complement strand
CAGCAGTTCGTAGAGGTCCTGATGTTCAAGGATGGTCGAACGATCCATTTTTAGTAAAACGATGTCTGATTTTAAGCGATCACAACATTTAAGCAGCAGGCCCGCAATCTCTTGTGAAAAAGAAATTTCTTTGGCGCGAACAAAAACAAGCAGTGTCTCAATCTCATGGCTAAATTTTGAAATCTCATCAAAGCCTACGGATTTTCCACTCCCTTTCAAGTTATGCATAACACGCAGTAAAGAATCAAAGGCCTCATAATCCTCAGGATTTTTTTCCAAGATGAGCAGATATGACTCGGTTTTGTCGAGATTCTCACTGCTCTCCATTAAAAACAACTCTTGGATTTCTTTTTGAAAATCGTCCTCTTCTTGTCCCATAATTCCTTCTACAGTTTTTCCCACTCACTATTGCCGACACTCTGGCCATGACTTTCGCTTTCATCTCCTACTGCTTTTTTGAAATGCACAGGTGCTTTCTGCACTGGCTTGAGTCGCACGAGATTATTATGCGGGATAGTTTGAGGCCTTTTTTCGAGGACAATGTCATCGCTGCTGGTGCGCTCATGGCCACTAATTACGGTATTAAGATCTTCGACTAATTTGGCGAGATGATGGGATTGACCGCTTAGCTCTTCGCCGGCACTTGCCGATTCCTCAGAGGTGGAGGCGGTCTCCTGTGTGGCCTTGTTAATATTATCTATGGCGGTATTGATTTGCTTAATCCCGGCCGCTTGTTCTTTTGAAGCGCTTAAAATCTGGCGAGAACCGGCACAAACCGTTTCTGCACTTTTCAAAATCTCCTTTAAGATGTCTCCGGCCTCACGAACATGTTCATTTCCTTTTTCAACCTTGCTTCTATTGTTTCCGGCAATTTCTTGCGCCTCTTTAATACTCGACTTTACGATGCCAGAAATTTCCAGCGCCGCTTTACCACTCATTTGCGCCAGATTCCCAACCTCCTGAGCAACTACGGCAAAGCCTCGACCATGTTCGCCAGCGCGTTCCGCTTCCACTGAGGCATTAAAAGAAAGAAGTTTTGTTTGAAATACAATTTCATCAATGATCGCAGTTTTTTCGCCAATCTCATCAATGACCTTGACCAGTTGTTCAATTTTTTTATTCGAGGCCAGCACCTCACCCATGGCATTGATAAGATTTGTCATGGCCTGGTTGCCACGCTCGGATGCGGTCTTAACCCCTTCGACTAACTGAAGGCCTGTCTCTGCGTTGCGGGTGGTGTTCTCCACCATTCCGGTTATTTCTTCCAGTGAGGCAGAGGTTTCTTCTACCGCACTGGCCTGCTCCGATGCGCCGCTCGCCAGCTGTTGTGCTGAGGCAGAGACTTGATGTGCGGCCGAGGCCACTTGACTGCTCGAATCACCAATTTTCTGGGCGATCGAACCGAGCAACTTAGCTAAGCGCGCGGCGGTGAAAAATCCAAAGAGTAAAACAAAGATGCCTCCCGCGATACTCATTGAAATTGCCAGCGAGCGCAATTGATCACTGCGATCTCCTTCTACTTGCAGACTGGTTTTTATTAGCTCTGTCGTAACCTGCAAGGATGATTCAAACGTTTCCTCCATTGGTTCAAAAGCGCTTCTAATCGCCGTGACCATGATGGTTCGAGCGGCCTCATCATCATGCTTGTTATTTTTTTCAAGCAGCTCGATCGCCTCATTTATAGGGCCTCTCGCCTTATTCCATTGCTCGTCAATAATTTTAAAATTCGCCTCTTCCTTTTCATTGTGATGAAGAGTGCGATAATGTTCACGACTTTTTTCAAAGGAGCTGCTCTCTCCACGTGCCCGCTCCAAGAACTTTTTACGCAGGGTAGGTGAATCCGAATCTTTACTCGCCCACAACCACCGTATAACAGCATTGTGAGCAGAATCCATCTCTCCCATACTCATGATTTTTGGTGCCCGCACCAGACCGGCATTATCGAGACTCTGGTCTAATTCGATCAGACCCTTAACGCCAATCCAGGCCACGATTGTGAGTGCCGCCACTGGAATGAGCACCAAAATAAGCAATCTTCCTCTTAAGCCACTAAACCATTGCTTTAGCTTCATCTTCATCTCCTTAATCAAGCAAAACTATTAAGCGACATTTTCTTTGTTTGCGATTTTTTTAACTGAGGCCAATTCTTCAACATTTAAGACTTTTGCGATATCGAGCAGAATTGTCAGAGGTTTTGACTCAAACTTGGCAACCCCAGTGATATATTCGCGACTGATCTTACTGGAAATATCCAGTTGTCTTTCGATTTGTGTGTCTTCAATACTTACGACTTCAGCCACGTCATCGACAATGGTTCCAATCACTATTTCACTTAATTCGGAAATGATAATGCAGGCCTTTTTCAGAGTTGCTTCCTTGAAAGGAATGCCGAGTTTTGTTCGCAGATCAAGTGTGGAAATAATTCGTCCGCGCAAATTGATAAGACCTTTAAAATATTTTGGAACATCAGGAAGCGGGGTGATTTTGGCCGGGCCGATTACCTCCTTAACCTGAAAGAGTGGAATGGCAAAGCGATCATCGCCTAGGGTGAACACCATAAATTTTTTGCCTCTCTTGATCACGCCTGAGGCCATTGGCCCATTATCTTGTTGTGCCATAACGACTCCCTCTGTCTTGAAACAATCTCCATCGTTCGTCGGATACTTTAAGGATGGAGTTTAGCAGAAATCGAGTGTGACAAATCATCAGTTTTAAATAGGATAAGTACATGTGATTAGGGTATGTGATGTCGCACGCTTGCCGGAATTAATTGACAATTAATTTACAATCATCAGAATTTCTTTACAGTGGAGGCGACAGTCTTACGAGGTCCTTTTGCCAGGTTTAATAGGCACTGGTTACATGACAAAATCTTATTTAGGAATGTCGCTAAACACAGCTTCGATAAAAAAGTTGCCAAGTTGAGTGGCAAATTCAATAACAATGGTATCGCCTTTGATGAGATGGGCGATCTTGTGATCACGACCTGTAATTATTGTAGGAAGTGAGTGGACGAGTTTGTGGCCCATCTCATTGAGTTGGGTTTTTGCCAGACCGTAAATCTGATTACAAAGCTCGCCAATGCAAGAACTGTTTTCCACTGTAACTTCGGTATAATTTTCACCCAGCATGGCATTGACCAAGCTTAAAAACACAGACTGTTCAAAGCTCAAGGCTAGGCTGCCCTTAATGAGAGCGCCATGCATGGGAAGGAGGGCCGTGACATCGCCTTTGAGAACATCATCTTTTCTGAGATAAAGATTTTTTTTCTCGGCGGTAATGCCGGCATTAATGTCCAGCACTTTGAGCGTGGCCTCGATGAAAGGATTGACCAGTTTGACATCAATGGTTCCTCGAGCGGAGGAAGGTGAATTTATTTTTCTGAAGCAATTTTTCACATAGGAGAGCAAGGCCTCACGATCATACGGTTTGCTCATGAAAGAGAAAATACCGGAAGCGGAGGGGACTGTTTTGGCGCTTGCAAAGCTACCGGAGATCACCAGGACATTCGAAGGCCTTTGCTTTTCCTTAAACTCATAAATGGCACGAATGACCGTTTTCCCATCGGCCTTGGGGAGATTCAAATCAAGGAGGACCAGATCAAATCTTTGGTTATTCATCATGGTAATGGCCTTGACGCCATCCTCGGCCTCTAAAATTTGAACAGAAGGATAAGCTTCTCTGAGCAGCTCACCCATGAGAGTGCGAAATGTTTTATCGTCATCGACAATAAGAACAGTTCGTTTGGGTGAAAGAATATCGCCGTAAGATTCCATGCCGTAGCTCCCATGTTGCCAATCTTTTTCAAATACTAACCTAATTTGCCTTAAGAATTTTTACAAGTAGATAACTTAGTAATATCATTGTGTTGAAAAAAAATAGAAAAGAACGCCGGAAGGCCCCCTAAGTAGGAGATGAAGCAAAATGCTGAGTATTCATCAGGTGGATAAAACATATGTGGGCAAAACGGCGGTCAATGCCCTCTCAGGAATTAACCTGCAGATCAAAAGTGGCGAGATGGTGGCGATCATGGGCCCGTCCGGCTCGGGCAAATCAACCTTGCTTAACTTGATGGGGGGGCTGGATGTTCCCACGTCAGGGCAGGTCATCGTGGCGAACGTTGATCTCGCCATGAAAAACGAAAAAGAGCGTTCTCTTTTTCGCCGCTCGAAAGTCTCGTATATTTTTCAGGCCTATCACTTGATGCCGACCCTTAAGGTGACTCAAAATGTGGCGCTTCCCCTGCATCTGGCGGGAGTGACGCCGCGAGAAATCCTTGGCCGAGTCGCCAATGTTTTGCGCGAGGTAGGACTTGAGGCGAGAGGGGAACATCTTCCCGACGAACTTTCTGGCGGAGAACGTCAGCGCGTCGCCATCGCTCGTGCTCTCGTCACCAACGCGCCCTTACTCTTGGCCGACGAACCCACCGGGAACTTGGATACCGCTCGCGGTTCGGAAATTTTACAACTGCTCAAAAAAATCAATAAGGAACATGGCACCACTATCGTGATGGTGACGCATGATCCTTCTGCCGCCTCCGCCTGTGCGCGATTGATTCGTCTGCGTGACGGAAAAGTTGAGGGTGATTCGGCATGAACTTTCTCCTTCGTACGTTATCTCTTTCCTACTTTCGGCGAAATTTGGCGAAAACCGTTCTCACTCTTCTCGCGGTTGTCGTTGGCGTGGCGACCTACAGCTCAATTAAAAGTGCCCAGGGAACCCTGGTGCGCGGAATTGTTTCCACTATTGATCGCGTCGCCGGCAAGGCGCACTTGCAGATCACCATGGTGGGGGGAGTGCCCGAGGAAGTTCAGGAACAAATTCGTGCCCTCCCAGGGATTCGTGCTACCGCCGCGGTGATTGAACAAATTGTCAGTCCTGAGCGCGGGGAACTTGGAAGTCTTTTAGTCATAGGCGTTGACCTGCTCGGTGATCGTGAAATGCGTGAGTACGGCTTTGATGGTGAAGACGCTGATTTGGATGATCCGCTACTTTTTCTTGCTCAGCCGGATTCGGCCATTTTCACTCGAGAGTTCGCGCAGAAGGCCGGGTTGAAAATCGGCGATAGCATTTCGCTGCAAGTCCCCAAAGGCATGAAGCGTGTTGTGGTACGTGGGCTACTCACGCCCAAAGGATTTGCCGAGGCCTTCGGCGGAAATTTAATGGTGGTGGACGTCTATGCTGCTCAGGAACTTTTCGGGCGCGGGCGTCGCTTTGATCGTCTCGATGTGAGGTTGACCGAAGATACCAGCGTGGCCCAGGGAATTGCGATCTTGCAAAAGACCCTCGGTCCAAACTATCGAGTTGAAACGCCGGCGAATCGCGGAGAGCAGATGGAGAAGGTGGTGGCCAGCTTCGTGGCAGGATTTAATTTTTCCAGCGCGCTGGCGCTTTCCATTGGAACTTTTCTTATCTTTAATGCTTTCAATGTGGCGGTTAATCGTCGCCGTCGCGACATCGGCACGCTGCGTGCCTTGGGGGCGACGCCTCGCCAGGTGCAGTTTCTTTTTCTCTCAGAGGCCATGATTATTGGCATTATCGGAGGCGTGCTTGGTTGTTTCGTCGGAACAAGTATGTCGCAGGCATTTCTTAGAATGATGGGAGAGACGACGGAAGCGATTTATGGGGTCACCAGTTCCGGCGCCGTGCGACTGCCACCGGAAATTATTGTTCAGTCAATCATTCTTGGGATTGTGGCCTCTCTTGTTGGCGCGTGGGGGCCGGCCTTGAATGCCTCCCGTGTTTCTCCCACCGAGGCCTTCGCGCGAGGAGTGTTTCAGTCTCGCGCTCCGAGCAGGCCCACGCTTCGAATTGTTGGCGCTATTATTTTTTTGGTGAGTGCTGTCGTCCTTGGGATGCATCCTTTTTTCGGTGGCAATGCCTTCCTTTTTTCTGTCTTGGGGTTAGGTGGCGTGGGCGTGGTTCTTTTAGTCGGGCCGCTCTCGCGTCTGTGGCTCTTGTATCTGGTTCCGCTTGTGAGTCGTTTGGCCTCTGTCTCCGGCACTCTTTCTGGCGATGCCCTTCTTGGTAATCCTCGTCGAACCTCGGGCACCATTATGGCCATGACTCTTTCACTTTCCTTTGTGCTCGGGTTAGGCGGCTACATGGGATCTTCTAGTCGGGGCATAGGACAATGGATGAACGATGCGCTCACCAGTGACCTTTATGTTCGGGCATCCGCCAACTTCAATCGCCCGGATTTTCTTTTTCCCAGCAGCTTACGAGATGAATTACTGAAGGTTCCGGGAGTTGCAAACATTGAGAGCTATCGCGCGATTCATCCCTTTTATCAGGAGAACCAGATTATCATTGCCTCAATTGAGATTGCTCCCAGTATGGAGAGAATTCATTATGAGTATATTCAGGGTAATGCTCAGGATTTGCGAGTGGGGCTGGCCAATGAAGGCAAATGTGCCGTCTCCGATAATTTTTTTCGTCGCTACAAGCTTGGGGTAGGGCAGGAGGTTGAGCTTGTTACTCCGAGTGGAACTGTGCGAATCCCTATTGTGGCGGTGGTTCGTGATTACACTTCCGATCAAGGCACAATTTTTCTGGACCGGGCACGATTCGTAAATCTTTGGAAGGATGATCGCGTCGATATTTATGATGTCATTGTTTCGCCGGGTGCCCATGTTGGTCAAGTGCGTGACGAGATTCGACGAATGTTATCCGGACGATTTCCCGCCCTGGTTTCGACTCGGCAAGAATTCACCGCGGAGATCGGTAAGGCCGTGGACGCCTTTTATTCTTTGACCAGAGTGACAGTTTTTTTGGCGCTGATTGTGGCCTTCCTGGGAATTGTGACAGCGCTTTTAATCTCGGTGGCCGAACGCACCCGAGAGATCGGAATTTTAAAAGC
>JAHFAA010000038.1:7853-14367 GCA_023250775.1 Bdellovibrionales bacterium | reverse complement strand
AAAGACAGATCAAGACTCAATAATTCTTGAGACCAATCACGAAGGATCTTCTCGATAGCTGCTTCCTCGTTATATACTGGGATAACAACTGATAAAGTTGGCGAATTGAAATGCTGGGACATATGTTCTAGTTTAATACACCTTATCTTTTAAGTTTAGAATAAATCATGTTTTTTAAAACTTATGCCTTTCGATCAGTTATTAAGGCCATGGAGCCCCATCAGCGGAGAGGACTTCTTAGTTTGGGCGTTTCTTTATTTTTAGTCTTGATGTCTTATCCAATTCTTCGTTCCACCACCACAGGGCTTTTTTTACACTATTTTGGTGCTCAACATTCACCTGATGTTTGGTTCTATTCTGTTCTTGCCATCATGGTTTGTGTTTTCTTCTATGATCGTGTCCAGCGGAGTTGGCCTCTCTTTCAGCTGTTCAATGTGACGGTTCTGCTTTCCGTTGCGATTTTTTTTCTCGGCCTTTATCTCTTGAGTTTGCAATGGTATCTTGCCGCCTACCTGCTTTTTATTTGGAAAGAGGCCTACATTGTTTTGCTTGTGCATATGATTTTTGCGGTCGCCAATGCTTCCCTGCGTTTGGAAGAGGCCAAAGTTTTTTATGGCCCTCTTGGGGCCTTGGGATCGCTGGGGGGCATCGCTGGAGGAATTGTAACTGGTTGGCTGACCTACTACTTCTCTACGGAAACAATTTTGGCCATCGGGGTCATTTTTATTGTTCTTTCCGCAGCGGCCTTCTATGGAGCCAGAGGGTTGTTTGAGACCAAGGTGCCTATTCGAGAGTCAACGGCCCCGCCGCCTGCTTCTCCTCTTTTATCCCTAAATGGGGTTGGCAAATATGTCATGCTGCTTTGTTTTGTTGTGGCCATCTCTCAATTTGTCATTAACTTGGCCAATTTTAAATTTGATGTGCTCTTTGCTGCTTTGGTTCCAGATAAAGATCTAAAGACAAGATATTTAGGTCATCTTTACACCTTGGTGAACACTGTTGGTCTCTTATTACAAATTGTAGTGCTGCCCTACGTCTTGGCGCAATTTTCCCGCCGCCGAATCCATCTTTTTATCCCCATTTTATTTTTGGGATTGGCCATGAGCGGTCTGATTTTTGGAAGTGGCTATCTCATGCTTGTGTCCTTTAGTTTCGGCACGATGAAGGGAACTGACTATTCACTTTTTTCGGCCGTAAAAGAACTGATGTACTATACTCTTGGGCCAGAACAAAAATATGGCGCTAAATATATTGTCGACATGGTGGTCTATCGTTTTGCCAAGGGACTTATCTCGCTTTTTTTGATATTTTTCCAAATGCCCTGGCTGTTAGATGTATTGCTTGTTGCTCTTTGTCTCGCATGGTTTGGACTTATTTTCCCTCTCTTTAAAGAGGAAAGAAAACTATCTCAGGAGAAATTATGAATTACCTGCTCAAAAAATTTGATACGAAATTTGAAACGGTTCCCTTCTCAAAAATAAAAAATGAAGATTTTTTACCGGCACTCCAAGAGGCCATTAAAGAGGCAAAAAGCAAGATTCAAGTGATTAAACAGGACAAATCATCGCCGAATTTTCATAATGTGAGTGAGGCGCTGGAATGTGTTGATCGGCGTATCAATATTATTTCCAATGCATTCTTCAATCTGCATTCTGCCGATACCAATGAAGAGCGACAAAAAATCGCCAAAGAAATTTCACCTGTCATAACCGAGTACAGCAATGATGTCAGTCTTGACCAGGCCCTTTTTCAAAAACTGAAAGCGGTGTTTGATCAACGTTCCACTCTCAAATTAAATCCAGAGCAAATGACCTTGTTGGAAAAACAATATAAAAATTTTGTGCGTAATGGCGCCCTTCTTTCCCCTGAGCAAAAAGAAGAGGTCCGGGCAATTGATAAACGGCTAAGTGATTTGTCACTCAGTTTTAGTGAAAATACGTTGGAAGAGCGCAAGCAGTTTGCCCTTTGGATTGAAGATGAGAAAGATTTGAGCGGACTTCCGGCATCTGTGCGAGATATGGCCAGATCACAGGCCAAGGAAAAAGGGCGTCCGAGTGCGTGGTATTTTAGTCTCGATTTCCCAAGTTATATGCCCTTTATGACCTATGCCGACAATCGCAAGTTGCGTGAGAAAATGTTCTTGGCCCAGGGGTCTTTGGGCATCAAAGATAACAAGTATGATAATCGTCCAGTCATCCTCGAAACGGTAAAATTACGCCATCAGCGCGCGCAGCTGTTGGGTTTCCCCACGCACGCTCACTATGTTTTGGCCGAGCGTATGGCCCAGTCACCTGAGCTCGTGGAAAAATTCCTCAAAGAAATTCAAATTAAGGCCCGCCCTTTTGCCGAAAAAGATATTAACGAATTAAAGCAATATGCCAAGAAATGTGACGGTCTTTCTGAACTATGCCGTTGGGATATGGCCTACTATGCCGAGAAGTTGAAAAAAGAACGCTTTAATGTTGATGATGAAATGTTGCGCCCTTATTTTAAACTGGAAAATGTTATCGCAGGTGCTTTCCAAGTTGCGGAAAAATTATACGGACTTCAATTCATCGAAGATCGTGAAATTGAAACTTATAACCCTGAAGTGCATGTTTATCGTGTTCTCGATCGACAACAAAAAATGCTTGGGGTCTTTTACGCCGATTTCTTTCCGCGAGCAGGGAAGAGAAGTGGGGCATGGATGACTGAATTTCGAGGCCAATCAAAAAGCTCAGGCCAGGATATTCGCCCGCATATTTCGATTGTGTGTAATTTCACCAAATCGACTTCGGAAAGACCTTCACTTCTTGGCCTCGATGAAGTTCTCACACTTTTTCATGAATTTGGTCACGCTTTGCACGGACTTCTTTCAGACGTGTATTATGAGTCTTTGGCAGGGACAAATGTGTATTGGGATTTTGTGGAATTGCCTTCACAAATTATGGAAAATTGGGTTTATGAAAAAGAATGTTTGGATCTTTTTGCCAAACACTTTGAAACTGGAGAAAAAATTCCAGCGGATCTTATCTCTCGCATTAAACGCAGCATGAATTTCCAGGAAGGTCGCATGACTATTCGCCAAATTGGCATAAGTCTTTTGGATATGGCATGGCACACCACCCTTCCTGAGAAAATCTCAGATGTTCAGTCCTTCGAAACAAAAATCTTGCAACCAATTGAGGTTTTACCACTTGCTCCCGAAACAAATTCCAGTGGATCTTTTTCTCATATCTTTTCAGGCGGATATTCAGCCGGGTACTACAGTTATAAGTGGGCGGAAGTTTTAGATGCTGATGCTTTCGAGTGCTTCAAAGATAAAGGCATTTTTAATCCCGAAGTGGCCACGAGATTTAAGAGTGCCATCCTCTCACGAGGCGGAAGTGAGCATCCGATGATTTTATATAAAAACTTTCGAGGTAAAGAACCCACCAGTGATGCTTTGCTCAAGCGTGCCGGGCTTATTTGATCGAGACACTTCTTTTGTAAGTAATTATTAGAACATCAGAATTCATTTTCCATTACACTATCCTAATTAGTTTTCAAGTTGTCAGGGATGACAGTCGATTGCCAATGGAGGGGTGTTATGCGAGTCAGTCAATTTATTCTTGTCGTCTGGGTTTTGGCAGCCGTTTTTGCAGGAGTAACTGCGGCGTCAGGTGCAGACCAGGTCGATAAAGAATTCTGGGTTACCATCGGAAAGGATGCAGCCGACAAAGTCGAAAAATCTCTGGGAAAACGATTATCGAATGATAAGTTGGAATTTCCAAATGGCATCACGGTCATGCAAGTGCGTGAAAGTGAACTTGATAGTATCGGTCAGATAATGCACGACCAGTTTCATCGCTGTGGCGGCTTTGTTGGGCATGATTCATTAGATGAGGCCATTGAGTGGGCCAATAACGATTCTGATCGTTCCATGGCAAAATCGATGACCTTTGCTGACTATACGATTAATCAAGGTGACACTGTTCGTGCGTTTATGAGCGAATTGAGTGCTCTCAATATCGAAAATACCATTAAGAAACTGGCGGCATTTAATAATCGTTACTACAAATCACAAACAGGTCAGGATTCGCAAAAATTTGTCAAAGCAACTTGGGAGGCCCTCGTACAGGGACGAACTGATGCTAAAGTTGAATTGTTCACCCACTCAGGCTGGGGGCAACCTTCGGTTATTTTAACCATTACAGGCAGTGAAAAACCTCAAGACATCATCGTTCTTGGGGGACATGGTGATTCCATCTCCGGATCTTTTGGTGATCGTTCGGCCAATCGCGCTCCTGGTGCTGATGATAACGCCAGTGGAATTGCCACGTTGACGGAAATCGTTCGTGTGTGGATGACGTCGTCTTATCGTCCAAAGCATACTGTGAAATTTATGTCGTACGCAGCGGAGGAAGTTGGATTATGGGGTTCTAAGGAAGTTGCTCAGCAGGCCAAGCGTGAAAATCAAAATATTATTGGGGTTTTGCAATTCGATATGACCAACTTTAAGGGTTCAAATGCCGATATCGTTTTATTTACGGATTATACCAACGCCGAACAGAATGCTTTCATGAGCCGTTTGATCGATGAATACGTGAAAGTTCCTTGGAGCCAGGATCACTGCGGATACGCCTGTAGTGACCATGCTTCGTGGAACAGTCAAGGCTATCCAGCTTCAATGCCTTTCGAGTCCCAGATGAGTGAAATGAATCATAACATTCATACCTCTCGTGATACTTATGAACTTTCAGGTGGAAATACACAACAGGCCCTCAAATTTGCCAAACTTGGTATGGCCTACGCTGTTGAACTCGATAATTAATCTCATGAGTAAGAATGCCTTCACTGATTTACTTTGTAGATCAGTTAGGGCATTCTTCATTAAGTGAATTCTTCCGAAATCCAAAGGCCTATTGATTTTCCTTCCCTCAAACTTCTCTTAGATGCTGAAAGAAAGGCCATTATTCGGGTCAATGCATTTAACGAAGAAGAGAACTTAATTCGCCCGGTTAGTGACGCCGCAATCATCCTTGATACTTTGGCCGTCATTCAGACGTCTTTGGATAAAGCATTTTTGACATATCCTTCTCTCATTCCCTTTTTCAATCATCAGTTCGGTTTTTACGGAGAATTCATTGCTCGTGATGCCGTATTGGAAATTTGCTTCCTTGATGATTTCTTTTTTCCTGAAAAGGAAATCGGACTTTTTACTGATTTGGAAACCGGCAGCCTCTCTCCAGAAAAGTTAAAAGAGCAGGAATTATTTTTCTTAAAATGGACTTCAGACATTTTCCTGGCCCATGAGCAAACACAAAATTTGGTCAAAGAGAAATTTGACTCTGAAATAAATCCAAAAAATTTGCCCTGCCAATGTACCTTATGCTTGGGTGAGTTTCGCAATAGGTTTCGCGATATCGTTTTTGATGAATCAATGGATTTAATCAGGCAAACAAATACCGATCTTGAAGAGGCCTTGAAGGTCGGCAATCGCAAAACGGATGAAATTTTCAAGGAATTTCAGAGGAAACTGGATAAGAAATTTTTCTCGATTCGTTTTAAATTAAAACGAAGTGTTTTAGCGCGAATCGAATCTCAGATAAAAGAACGTGTGAAGGCCAACTTTACCTGGCCCGCGCCCCTGGCCAAACAACAAGTTGACTTGCTTCGACCTTGGTTTCAAGGACTTTTGAAAGCGCAGTCTTTGCGCAATGATCTAGTTTCAGATCCTGAGTTTGAACGATTTTTCACTTTGCTCGCCACCAATATTTGGCGTGGTGAATACTATCTTGAAACTGAATTTGCTAAATTGGTGAAGTCAATTTTGGCCTTCAAGAGAAAAGATATTTCCGCCACGATTTTGAAACGCTATTTGGGCGAATTTTGGATTCACTCCCGCGCTCGTGGCTTGCGTCGGCGAATTATTTATCATATGGGGCCGACCAATTCCGGTAAAACTTATCATGCTGTTCAGTCTCTGGGCCAAGCGAAAAAAGGCTGCTATCTGGCACCGCTTCGACTTTTGGCGGGCGAACTCTACGACACTCTGACGGAACGTGGTGTGGTCACGACACTTCTCACCGGTGAAGAAGTTATTGAAGTGGAAGGTTCAACTCACTATTCTTCCACCATTGAAATGGCCAGATTCCATGAGGATTTTGATTCTTGTGTTATTGATGAAGTGCAAATGATTTCCGATCCCCAACGGGGCTGGGCGTGGACCAGGGCGTTTGTAAATATGTATTCGCCTGTGATCCATATTTGTGGCGATCCAACCGTCCTTCATCTGGTTGAGCAGATTGTAAATCTGTGTGGTGACACCTTAGAAGTTCAAAAATATGAGAGGATGTGTGAACTTAAAGTTGCCGCAGCCCCTTTGCGATTAGGGGACTTGGAAAGAAGTGATGCTTTGATTGTCTTTTCACGAAAAAATGCTTTGAAGTATAAGGCGGAAATTGAGCGTTTAGGTTTTCGCGTCTCCATCGTCTATGGACGTTTAGGCCCTGAAGTTCGTCGTGAACAGGCAAGAAAATTTGATGCAGAAGAA
>JAHFAA010000038.1:0-7843 GCA_023250775.1 Bdellovibrionales bacterium | reverse complement strand
TGTATCCACAGATGCCATCGCCATGGGCATGAACCTTCCCATTAAGCGAATTATCTTTTCCACTCTCACAAAGCATATTGATGATCAGGCCATTCCGATTACTCAATCAGAAATAAAACAGATTGCGGGTCGTGCTGGTCGATTTAAACGTTTTCCTGTAGGTGAGGTGAACTGTCTCACAAAAGTGGAAAATGGTCTCACCCAAGTTCGAGATGCCCTTAAAGCGGAGCTGCCACAAAAAACTCAATGTATGGTCGGCCCTGACTTGGATATTTTCACTCAAGTGAACACCGCCCTAAGAAACAATGCACTTCCCGAATTGACGTTGTCGGAATTTCTGCGTTTGTTCAATGCCATGACTTTTCAAAAACCATTTTTCTGCGTGGATTTAAAAGAAATGATTGAGTTGGCCGAGATGGTTGAGGAAGCCGATTCCAATAAAATTCTTTCGCCCGCTGAAATTTTTGGTCTCGCCTGTGCGCCTGTCAATTTGGGTTTATTAGAGCATGTTCAATATTATGTCTGGATTCTCAATCATTTTGCCAAAGAGATGAATGTTGATTTTACGCCTGTCGAACATGAGTCTAATGATATTGATTATCTTGAAACATCCATTAAGTGTGTTGAACTTTATCAATGGCTCGCCCGTCATTTTAATTTTAAACGTTTCGAACATGATGAAATGTTTTTGTTTGAAAATAAAGGGAAGGCGATTGAAAAATTAAATAAGCTTTTAAGCGACAAAATTGTTCTTACCTGTGCCAGTTGTGGCGTGCCCCTGCCGGACAATTCACAGTTTGGAATTTGCGAAGCCTGCTTCGCCGATCGACGGACTGCTCGTTTTCAGAGACGTCGTCCCAATGCTCCCAGTCGCCCAAGTGGACCAAGTCGATCAAGTCGACCAGGTGGACAGAACCGACAAGGATCCCAAGGCGGACAGTCGAGCAGAAGAGGCCCTAAGCCGAACGCTCCCAGAACTGGTGGGGGTGGTGGAGCAGGAAATAAATTTGCACGATCAAGGCCTCGAACACGTCGATAATATCTGACAGAAAATGTTTTTAATATTTTCCTTCTACTTCTTGAGAGTTATGCATTTGAGAGAAGTTGAGTAAAAAAATCACATACGCCATTGCTCCTCCATATTACAGCTTTTCACTTAAATCCCCGATAAGTCTCTGTAGTTGGTTAAAATTATGGCATTTAAATTTGATGATCTTATTGCCAAAGTGAAGTCTCAGATTCCTAAGGATCTGATGGGCAAATTCATGCCCAAGGGCAAGGCAGATGGTGCTGGTGAGAAGACCTCCACCAAGGCCGCTAAGACGGTGCCTGGAACCGAAACACTGACAGATCCTGATAAAACCACCTCAAAAACTCTTACCAAATCACAGATCGCTGCCACCAAGACTGATGGTGCCGCTCCTGCAGGTAAGGACGGGAAACCTCCTCTGGATCCAAAGGCGGCCAAGCGTTCTAAAATTATTAAAATCGTCGTGGGCATTGTGCTGATATGTTTTGTGGCCGACGAATTTTTAAATCCAGAGCAGCCAAAGCAGGCCGCCCAGGATGCTACGACTCAACAAGCACCTAAGAAGAAAAAGAAGAAGGCCGCTGAGGCCCCTACGCCAGCGCCAGAACAGGCCCAAGCTGTTGCGACACCCACTCCCGCTCCACAACCTGAACAGACGCCAATGCAGGCCGAAGTTCCCGTTCCAACGCCTACTGCTTCGCCCGAGGTGGTGCAGCAGGCAGTTCAGCAACCGGTCGTGGAAGCAACTCCTGCTGTAGCAACGGCGGACCCAACATCATCACCGACTCCGGCAGCCGTTTCTGGTGCCACTCAGAATCGAAATCCTAGTGCAGGGCCAGATTCCACTGCGACAACCGCCAGCAATTCGGATGCCTCAGCATTTCAGATTGGTGAAAAAACTCCACAAGACCAGGTGAAGGAAGCTGGCCCAAGCGAAGGACACATTGACAAGGTTCTCGATCAACTGGAAACACAAAAAGAGCAAGAATATGTGGCCCCGCCAACCTACGAAGAATTAGGGCGAGGTTTGGTCTACAACTGCAAAGGGAAACATTGGGCATGCATCAATAAGGATGCCTATTTTAAATGTCGAGACAATTTGAAATGGAACACGGCCCACAGTAAACCCATTGAATGCTCCACCGTCAATGTCTATGCCACCAATGAAGATTGTGAACTCATTCAAATTCACAATATCAATACTCGCGAGAAGACTGACTTCTGCAAATGATTTCTAAAAAAAATATTTAATTTTTAGGCAGCTTCTTTTTTGAAGGGGTGTGGATGAATGTTCAGATAGAACTCTGCGGCACCTTTTGATTTATCTTTTCCCATGGCCGAAATAAACGTTTCAACTAAATTTTTATCAAACTGATCGCCACTAAATTCTCTAAGCTCGCTAAATGCCACTTCGTAGGGGAGTCCCTTGCGATAGGGGCGATTGGAGGTCATGGCATCGAAGGTATCTGCAATAAGAATGATGCGGGCAAAAAGTGGAATCGCTTCACCCTTCAGACCACACGGATATCCGCGACCATCGTAGCGCTCATGATGATGGCGGGCCGCGAGAGCGATCTCTTGAAAATCGGCAGAGGCACCTCCGCCTTCTTCGCAAAATTCCAAGAGGATTTGATAACTTTTTTCTGGATGAGATTTCATGAGGTGAAATTCTGCTTCTTCAAGGCGTGCTGGCTTTAGCAAAATACTATCAGGGATACCCATTTTCCCAATGTCATGGAAGAAAGAGGCAAGCTCTAACTTGGTAAGATCTTTTTGACCCAGCCCAAGTTCTTCCCCGGTTTTGACAGAATAATAGGCCACTCGAGCGCTGTGCTCGTAGGTGTAAATATCTTTGAACTCCAAGGCGCGCAAAAGACACTTGGCGATTCTATAATTAAAATGAAAGGCCTCATCTTTAAGACGATTAATCTCTTTAACCATTTCCTGAACGGTTAGTTGCGGAACCTCGGGATGGAGGTTAACGACGTTGTGTTTTTTTCGCGAATTGGCCATTTCAGTCCTTTAGAGCGCAATTCTGGCCTTACACTAGAAAACTTATCGGAATAATGACCTGGAAAACTTAAATTTAGGCCTCGAGTGCGGGTATTTAGGCGGCCAAGGTGATGATTTTTCCTAATTGTTTAATACTGGATTAAGGAAAAGTTGACCAAATGATTGAATCTTTTGATATTCTATGGGCATTCATTTTTATTGAATTTATGGAATTCTAGGGTGTTATGGTGGATAGGAAAGTCACTCTCATTAATTCAGATGAACTCTTATCAGCATTAGGTGCCGAAGCTTCGACGTTGTTAAAAAGAAACTACGACTTACAGACCAATGCTCCAGCTGAGGTTTCTGGAAAAGACATCGTGCTTTTTTTTCTTAAGTCT
The DNA here is from genome assembly GCA_023250775.1 of Bdellovibrionales bacterium. Lineage (GTDB taxonomy): Bacteria > Bdellovibrionota > Bacteriovoracia > Bacteriovoracales > Bacteriovoracaceae > GWA2-49-15. The sequence goes on along the minus strand of JAHFAA010000038.1, from coordinate 4,420 downwards.
GAAAAACGCGATCTCCCACTGCTTTGGAAATGTTTAGAAAATAAAAGACCAACAATTGTTTTATTACAAAATTCATTGTCAGAGGACGCCTTACTTAAAACCGAGCAGCAAGATTTAGCTCACCTTTGGGCGGTCTTGAGTCTTGATCAGCTCGATCTTTTTCGCCAAAAGACACTAGGAGTATTGGGACGTGTTCTTGATGCCTACTTTACGCAGGTTGAACTTGAACATTATTCCACCGCCTTAAATCAAGTGCTGGCCTCAACTCTGGCCGAGCTGCACCGGGCACGTCACATCCATGAAAAAATTGTTCCAGTCAGAAGGCAGTCGTTTAAAAATTTTGAAATTCTCTCAAAGTATGGAGCAGGCGATTCACCCGGCGGTGAATTTTTTGACATGGCCAGTTCCGAAAGCGCTCTGGCCTATGTGCATTTTTCTTCCAATTCATATGTCTTAAACAGCAAGGCCTTGACCGCTTTTGAAGTCTGGCGGCCGACCTTTAATGGCACCTCTGCATCACTGGAGGAATTCCTAAAGATGCTGAGTCGCGAGGCCATTCCTTATCAAAATAAAGGTAAGGATCATCGGCCGGCATTAGAACTGTGCCTTTTTCAAATAAATATCAAAACTTTAGAAGTTGATGGCTGGCTCTTTGGTGGGTTTAGTATGATTTCCAGCACTGGTTTGGTGTTGGATAAAAAGGACTTTCCTGTCTCTCCTGCCTTTTCCGAAAAGGCGCATATCGCATTTAGGTTGGAAAGAGGTGGAAAACTTTTAATCATGTCTCCTGGTGTGAACTATAATTGCGGTGGTTTTTTGAACAAAACACCATTGCTTAAATTTGGTCTTGAGCAAGTGAACTCTTCATCGCTCAAGTGTATTAATGAAATCTTTTTTCAGTTGAAAAAAGGTGATGACAGTGATTTTTATAAGTATGATGCAACCGCAACAGTGATAGAGGTAAATCCCAATGCAATTATTAAAGTCTAAGTGTCTTTTTTTGATAGCGATCATGTTCTTTGTTCTTCCGACGTTTGGAGGAACTCCTTTTACAGACAATCAATGTCTCGATTCAAACTTCGTGGCCAAGGTTGCCCACAAGGCCTTCCCTCTTGGGATGACTGAAACCATTTTGGAAATTGAAAAAAAAGATTGTCGTCTGATCGTTCGTCACGAAAAACTTAGATTTTTAAAAAAGCAGTGGGATGTCGACGTTTGTCGTGGTCCAATCCATATTAAATATGGTGCCACAAGTGTTGAAGTGATCAAGCGCCAAGGGGTGTGCAGGTCTCTTGATACTGATTTTTGCAAAATGGCCGATGAGCTCTTTAAAGTTTTGCAAGACGATGGATTGATTTTTGCTCCAGGAGAAAAAGAAGATCTGGGGACGTCCCATGGTCGCGTGAATTGTTCTTACCTTCTTCTTAAGGCCTATCTCGAAGGGGCCAATGTTTTTGCTCGGCAAGAACAATATGACGGAGTCCTTAAGAAGTTTGTTAATTCCTGGGAGAGTGTTCCAGCTGAAACAGCTCCGGTCACTCCCATTCCAGTACAACCCCAGACTCAAACTCAGCCGGTATCTCCCAGCGCAACTCCGACTCCGGCAGTGCAGACTACACCGGCGAGCGAAAGCGTTCCTTCCCCGGCACCAGAGCGTGCCGATTTTTAGTAGGTATTGTTAAAGGCCTGAGTTAAATCACTGATCAGGTCATCACAATCTTCGATGCCGACAGAAATCCGAATGAGATTGTCAGTGATCCCAATCTTGAGTCTGTTTTCTACCGGAATACTTGCATGGGTCATGATGGCCGGATGTTCGATTAAACTTTCAACTCCGCCCAAGCTTTCGGCCAAGGAAAAGAGCGTTACTGATTTTAAAAATTTGCGCGACTCCTTGAGACCGCCTTTTATAAAAAAGGTAATCATTCCGCCAAAACCACTCATCTGTTCGCTGGCAATTTTGTGTTGGGGATGTGACTTCAGTCCAGGATAAACGACGCTTGCGACATTGGGATGTTTTTCTAACCATGTGGCGATTCTCATGGCATTTTTTTGATGCGCTTCCATTCTTACGCCAAGGGTTTTCACACCTCGCAAGACCAACCATGAATCGAATGGTGAAGCACACGGACCAATAGAATTTTGTAATTTATAAAGTTTTTCATGCATCTTTTGATCATTCAACATGATGGCACCGCCCACAACATCGGAGTGGCCATTGATATATTTTGTGAGCGAATGCATGACAAAATCCGCTCCCAGCGAGAGGGGATTTTGGAAATAGGGACTCATAAAAGTATTGTCGACCACCACCATGGCCTTATATTTTTTTGCCAGGGCACAGAGACCCTTAATGTCGGTGACTTTGAGCAGTGGATTGGTTGGTGTTTCTGCCCAAATCAGTGCTGGCTTAAATTGTTTGAGGGCCTTCTCTACTTTTTTCAAATCAGTGGTGTCGACGAAGTTAAAATGATGCCGTTCGTGACAGATCGTGGTGAAATAACGATAAGTTCCACCATAGACGTCATCGCCACACAGGACGGAACTTTTGGCGGGAAGTGCCTGCATCAGAAGCATGGTCGCCGCCATTCCAGATGATGTCGTCACACAGTATTCAGCATTTTCTAAAGATGCCAGGCAAGTTTCCAGGCGTCTGCGAGTAGGGTTGTGAGTTCTGGTATATTCAAATCCCTTATGTTCCCCCGGCGAGGCCTGCACGTATGTCGATGTTTGAAAAATTGGAGGAATAATCGCCCCCGTTGTTGGATCGGGCTCATTGCCCATGTGAAGTGCTCGTGTCGCTAGACCTAATTTCTTAGTTTTTTTCATATTAGTAACTTCCTCTAAGTGAAATGAAATGAAGAATATCAATATCAGTTAGGATATCAACAACTTTGTTGCCTTTGTCAGTAACCAAGACTACTTCTTTGGCCAAAAGAGCATCGGTGACTTTGGAAAGCAGTTCATGCTTATCAATCATTTTGAACTTGCTTGAATAAACTAAATTGACTGAGTCCGTGAGTTTATACTGCCCTTGATAGATGGGAAGGAGTAAAGATTTTTCACTCACGAGGCCTTTGATTGAACCTTGACCAAAAACGGGAATTTGTGAAATGCCCATCTCATCCATCAAGCGAACGGCATCGCCAATTGATGCCGTGTCTTCAAGCTTAATAATTTCTTTTTTGCCTTTGCCTAAGGTCTCAAGCACTTCGCTAATTAAGACATTAAACGAGCTGTCTTGGTAACCATTGGAACTCATCCAGTCGTCATTATAAATTTTCGATGCATAACGATTTCCTGAATCAGGAAGGATGGCCAAGATTCTTTTTGGAGTTTTCAGATCGCGTGCATAGCGAATAGCGGTGGCCACCACAGCACCTGAGCTACCACCGGCATAAATTCCTTCATGGTTGAGGAGTTTTCTGGTCATAACGAAACTTTCTTTGTCTTGCGCCACAACCCAATCATCAATAACTTTAAAATCGTAATTTTTTGGAATGAAATCTTCGCCGACTCCCTCCAAGACATAAGGGCGACCTTTCAGCATCTCGCCCGTTTTGGCGTAATGGGCGATGATGGAGCCTTCGATATCCATACCCACGACTTTCAAGTTAGGCATGACGGTCTTTAAATATTGGGCCGTACCCGTAATGGTTCCGCCTGTTCCAACTCCTGCCATAAAGATGTCAAATTCGCCGCCGGTTTGTCGGTAAATTTCAGGGCCGGTCCACTTGAAGTGAGTTTCCCGATTCCACAAGTTGTCATATTGATTAACGTAGTAGCTGTTGGGAATTGTCTCGGCCAGGCGTTTAGAAACTTTGTAATAAGAGCGCGGATCTTCAGGATCAACGTTGGTGGGACACACCACAACTTTGGCCCCGAAGGCCCTTAAGTTATCCATTTTTTCTTTGGACTGTTTATCGGCAATAACAAAAATACTGCGATAGCCATGAACAGCGGCATAAAGTGCTAGGCCTACACCCGTGTTCCCTGATGTGCCTTCAATGATTGTTCCACCAGGTTTGAGTAAACCTTTGGCGACGGCTTGCTCCAGCATATATTTTCCGATTCGATCTTTGGTTGAGCCGCCAGGATTTAAGTACTCTAATTTGACATATATTTCAGATTCAACGCCGGTTGTTTTGTTGCTCAACTTTACAATAGGCGTATTGCCGATTGCGTCGAGAACATTGGCGACAGCTCCTTTCATCAATTTATTTTGGACTTTTTCCATAATTACTCCCATTCAATTTAGGCCCGCATGTTATCACACTTCGGCATTGTTTCAATTCCGTTCTGAGCTAAAAAAGAGTGTAAGTATTCTACAAATTAGGGGATGCCCACATCTGTGCCAATGCACTTACATGGGCCTCGGGTGAGTCAGACAAAATTTCCGGAAAGCGCAAAATATTGTTGA
>JAHFAA010000037.1:10804-14387 GCA_023250775.1 Bdellovibrionales bacterium | reverse complement strand
GAATGGTCATCATATTACAAAACAAAATATGCCGGCTGGTCAGAGGTTATTAAAAGATTATATCTTTAATTGCGATGGCGTTTTTTATCCCAATAATCTCAAGGTTAAAATTTCCTTTCAATTTTTTGGCCGCCTGTTCGGAACAGATCATTCTTTTGTAGTTCATGACAGAAACTTCTTTTGCTCTCAACTCAGTAAAGGGCACACTTCTAACCTCACCTGTCAAACCAACTTCACCCAGGAAAACGGTTCGTTCGAGAATCGGCTTACACAGAAAAGAGCTGGCAATTGCCGCAATAATCGCCAAATCACTATCACGTCCCGTCAGTCGAAGACCACCAACAATGTTCACATAAATGTCACTGTAACTCACAGGCATCTTGAAATACTTTTCAATAACAGCAATAAGCAAATTGAGCCGATTTAAATCAAGCCCCTGTGTTGTTCTTCTTCCGTTGCCAAATTTATTTTCAACCACCAGTGCTTGAGTCTCGACCACAATTGGCCGCGTTCCTTCCAATAAGCACGTTAAAGCGCGGCCATGTCCTGTTTCAATGCTTTCCGCCAAGAAAATCTTACTCGGATTGGGAACTTCCTCCAGGCCTTCTTCTGACATTTGGAAAATCCCAACTTCATTGGTATTTCCGAAACGATTTTTGATGCATCTTAAAAAACGATAATTATTAAGGGAATCGCCTTCAAAATAAACGACACAATCAACCATGTGCTCTAACATTTTTGGGCCAGCAATACTTCCTTCTTTGGTAACGTGCCCGACGACGAAGGTGGTGATGGCATTCTGTTTAGAAATGGACATCAATTGATAGGTTACTTCTCTAATTTGGGTAACAGTTCCAGGCGGAGAATCAATTTCTTCCGAGTAGATCGTTTGGATTGAGTCGATAATTAGAAATTTAGGCCGCAGTTTTGCTAAAGTATTTTTAATTTTTTCAATAGAACAGTCGTTTAAGAAAAAAATATTCTCAGTCGAGGTCTTTAATCTCTGCGCCCGTTGATTAACTTGATGTCCCGATTCCTCGCCGCTTACATAAAGAAGTTTTTCATTGCTTACACTGGCTAGTTTGCCCGCCGCCATAAGAAGCAGCGTTGATTTACCGATGCCGGGCTCCCCGCCAATTAAGGTAAAGCTCGATTTTGTAATTCCCCCGCCTAAAACACGATCAAACTCCGATATTCCGGTTTTTATTTTCAAGGATTCACTTACATCTTTTGAAAAATCGCGTAATTCCTTGGCATCGTTCTTATTGTCATCAAGTACTAACTTTCTTGCAGCGATTTTCCCGGATGCCTCAATTTCTTCGGAAAAAGAGTTCCATTGTCCGCATTCAGGACATCGCCCCATCCACTTTTGTGTCTGGTAAGTACAATTGGTGCAAACAAAATTGATATTTTTCTTACTCATGTTTTTTTAGCATCTCATTAAAATCTTCTTCCGTTATCACGGGCACTTTAAGTTTTTGTGCCTTTATAAACTTTGAAGATCCAGAATCATTTTCATTGCTAATCAAAAAACTCGTGTTCTTAGAAACCGAGCTACTGATCACGCCACCGTTTTTTCGGACAAGATCTTCAAAGTCTTTCCTTTTTACCGACAATTCCCCGGTTATTACAAATACTTTTCCACCCAAGAGGTCATTTTTTTCACTTTTTTCAATTTCAAAACCAAGAGCTAAAAGCTTCTCAATAATTGGCAACTTTTCCTTAAAAGAATTTACAAACTCTGTGGCGCTTTTTTCTGCCAATCCCTCTACTCTTAATAAATCTTCCACGCTGGCGGAACTTATTTTATCTATCGTATCAAAGCCCGCATGGGCAATTTTTTCACATCTATTGATGGCGGCACCGGAAATCCCAAGGCTTCCTAACAGCTTCACCATGGTTGTTTGTTTTGTGACTTGAATATTTTGAAATAACTTTTCGGCTAATTTTTCTTTTGTCTTATCCAGCCCAAGCAGATCGGCTTTTGTAAGCCTGTACAAATCAGGAATTTCTTTTACAAGTCGCTTCTTGATCATCTCCTGCAATCTTTTTTCAGAAAGATCATAAATTCCAATTTTGTTAATAAAGTCTAAAATCCCTTCTTTAATTCGATCGGGGCATTCTTTGTTTTTGCATACTAGCCTTATCTCTTCTTCAAAAACCTGCTTGCCACAAGATGGACATTCTGACGGAACAAGCATCGTCCCTTTGGAAGAAACTTTTACCGACAAAAACTTCGGAATAACTTCTCCCGATCTGACGATCTCAATCGTGTCACCCTTTTTGAGATTAAATTGTTTCACGACACCAAAATTGTGTAGGGTAACATTAGTGACAGTTGCCCCTGATAATTCCACCGGCTCGACCTCGGCGACAGGAGTGAGAATTCCATTTTTGGAGGTATACCAATTTATTTTTTTTATTTTTGTTTCTTTTGATTGCCCAACGAATTTATAAGCAATCTTATACTTCGGATGATGTGACGTTTCACCCAGCTCATTATGCAACTTTAAGTCATCAAGGGTAATCACCATCCCATCGATGAGCATGTCACCATTTTCCATCATACTCTTTACTTCTTCAAGTTCAGCTTCAATTTCATTTTTATTTTTCACGACTTGAAAAGGTGGAATTTCAAATCCTATTTTTGTTAACTTGTTATATTTATCTCTCTCACGCACTATATTCTGCTGTTCCGTTATTAAATCGAAGGCCAAAAATTCGAGATTTTGACAAAGCTCTATATGATCTTTGCGAGAGATTAATCCGGCCACGATATTCCTCTGCGATGAAGGCGGGTCGAGATCAAGCTTCTTCATCTCCTCTACAAGACTTATGAACTGCTCCATTCTACAAAATATTTCGCCACGTACTTCACAATCGATTTTGACCTTATTTGGAATGTTTCCTATCCATGCAATTTTCTCACTAATTTCCTCTCCAAATTCGCCATCACCCCGCGTTTTAGCAATCTTTAAAATTCCATTTTCATAGATCAACGAACAACTCACACCATCTATTTTTGGTGTGACGACAACTTCTCTGTTGTTTATCCAATTGATTAGATCTTCAAGGACATAGGTTTTTTCCAAGCTCAACATTTTCTTTTCATGCTTTACTTTTTTGCTTGAAAAAGTTGCTGTCCCTACCATTTTCAAAGCAGCATTCTCTGGATCAATCTTTCTTAATTCTTCCTCGAGCAAATCAAAGGCCTCGTCAGAAATTTCTGCTCTCCCCTGATAATAGAGTGCCTTATGGCGCTTTATCTGCCGCTCTAACTCTTCCACTTTCGTCATGGAATTCCTCAAAAAGAAAATGTTGTACCAAATTTAATGGAAGTCTTTTTGTTGCTAACTTCACCGTTGTTGGCAAATTTAGCAGTACTGCTATGAATATTCAATTCGCCATCAAAGGTCATGGCCGGCGCATAATTATATCGTCCAAAAAAATACAAGTCATAGCTTGAGGTTGAATCTGGCTCGCCATAAATATTGATGTCCTCAGAAAATTTTGGCGAAATAAGAACATCGAGACCTATTCCGGCACGCAAAATATTTTTTATAGGAATCGTTCCTCTCGTTGT
>JAHFAA010000037.1:0-10794 GCA_023250775.1 Bdellovibrionales bacterium | reverse complement strand
AGCCCCTTATAGGAAAAACTAGTTAGGCCATCAGCAATACTGTTATCATAGGCAAAAGAATATTTTCCATATCCGAGTCCAACATCCAATTGAGGACCATAGAAAAAGCCCAAGGGTAAATATTTATACCCAACTTTTAACTTTAAAGTAGACGGGCCAACTGTGTATGAACTATTTTGAAAAGTTCCCTCTTGTTTCTTAACAGAGGCAAATGATTTATCAATATAGAGTGACGACCACGCAATCCTTGTGATCCACGTTTCAACTCCCACTTGGACACCAACCCCAACTCCTCCTAATCTATTCGCATTTCCAGATGAATCAGTAATACTAGTGGAAACATCGTTAAGAGAAAGCCCGACGTTGGCCTCTCCCAGTTTGCCAAAGGACGTACTCTCATCTGACTTGGGAGCTAAAGTTTCTTTTGTATTTGTGGTAAGTTTCACAATCCAATCGCCAAGATTGACATTGCTCCCCTTGTTTATCTCCTTAATTTTTCCTTGTGCTTGTGAATTATTGGCATGAAAAATAGTTCCTCTTCCAATACTTTCAGTTTCCCAATCGACAATTTCTTTCAATAATGGATGAGCGCGTTTTCTTAATGGCCTGACGACTTTAAACTCAGCGCCATCATACAGACCATTGTCAGTTCCTGCATCAATCGCAATCTGAGTTCCTAAAATTGATGTAACCAAGCCATCGTAGGGAATGATTTTTTGATATTCATTGAGCCAGTTATAGATTGTCTGCGAAATAAGCTCTACATCGAGTTCTTTAAGCGTGGCCGTTTCATTAAAATAGATGTCACTGCCATTCTCCCCCAAGATCATGACTTGAACTATATTTCCAGTCTGACCGGGTTTAATCCTGATTCTGATCAACGATCCTGCGCCCGTTTTGTCGGCAATCAGAGAAACAATTTCTGGATTCTGAAGATGCTCAGAAAGGTTTTTCCGATAATTATTAAGAATGTTGATTATTTCAGAATTCGGGCGGTAATAGCACCAACTACTCTCGCGCAGGTGCTTTTCCACATTTTCAAAGACCTTGAATCCGATGGAATTCTCTAATTCGTCTGTTATTGGCAACAAAACACATTTGCGCATCGTCAGTGGGGCATCCGCAAATACTGGAGTAATGATCAAGGTGAAGGCCGTGTAAATTAGTACTGTAATTATTTTTTTCATAAGCTTAATTGGATAAAATTATGTGTAATTTTTTGATATCATTATAACCTAATAATCTGTTTTCTGTTTTCAAAAGTTAAACAAATGCGAAGCGTTAATTTACTACCTTTCAAAAATAAAAAAGTCGCTCTGGTACTTTCCGGTGGCGTTGTCAAAGCGGCCGCTTGGCATCTCGGTGTTTCTCTTGCATTAGAAGAACTTGGTTTTGTTTTGAAACACAATAACTCTGACCCTAAGGCCGATTTTGAGATTGGCACTTATGTTGGCAGCAGCGCGGGCGCTCTTGTTTCATTACTTTTTGCCTGCGGCATTCGTCCTATCGACGTTATTCAGGCGTCAGTTGATCCCAAAAACGCACGCATCCGACCAATCACTTACAAGGATATGTTATACCTTGGCCACCCTAGAAAACGTCCACCACGTCCGCTGGTGTTCGATCCATTTGAAGATTTTCCATTCATTATTAGAAAGGTTCTCTCTCCTTTTCTCAGCATCAGTGGCATCTTCAGCACTAAGGGCCTGCAGAATTATATTACCAACCATGTATTAATTTCTAACGACTACCGTGATTACAAGGCCGATTTATTTGTAGTTGCAACCCAACTCGATTACTCGCGCAAAGTTATTTTCAGCAAATACAACTATCCTAGCCCGCTTCATGATAGCACTGCTCACTACTACACAGGCATTCCCATCTCTGATTCAGTTTGTGCAAGTATGTCCGTGCCGCCATTTTATATTCCGTATCCCATTATGAACAATCACACCAACCAGGTTGATTATTATATTGATGGGGAAATTCGCGAAACTTTATCCACTCACGTTTCTATTGATAATGGCTGTGAATATATTATTTCCAGTTGGACACACACTCCCTATCACTATCAAGACGAAATCGGAACCCTCGTCAATTACGGCCTGCCGGCGATTTGCGTGCAAGCAATTTACCTCCTAATTCAAAAGAAAATTGTTGAATCAAGAGCAAGACGCGCCAACGCCAAAGATATTCTTGATACTGTCTATGATTTCATGCGGGACAATAAATTTTCAAAAGGCGATACGACAAAGCTGCTGTCAATTCTCGAGCGAAAACTTAACTACAATCCCAAGGTGAAACTCATTGATATCTATCCAACAAGTGACAATTTTAAATTATTTTTTACAAACTCATTTTCACTCAACGCTGAAAAAATGAGCTACATTGTGAAGATGGGCTACAAACGTACTTTAGAGGTTTTTAAAGAATTTGAATGCTAGTCCTATTTTTACTCCTTACCTTCTCACCACATAATCTTTACGCCTCAGAACAATCAACACTGAGTGAGGGAACGACAGAGTCAAGCTCGGCCTCTGGCAAATTTTGGTTTTATTCCCAGGATCCAGAGAATTTAGTTCATCAGTCTTTTAAATATAAAAACGATTTTTTTTACGAAATTTCTTTTTGGTTTAATCTCTATGCAACTTATCGTTCTAGTACGATTATTTTTCACGATGCCAATGATCTGCGCATAGTCTATGACGTCTTTAGCGCGGATTCTCTCTACAACAACGATTTAAACCGTTTTACAAAAGATGCTTTATCACAGGATCTTCTTAATATGCGCATGCAACAAATGCGCGATGAATTTATCTCTCTCTCAAGAGGAAAACGCGACGGCCCACTTTCAGATAGAATCCTCAATGCGCTCAAGATCAATAAAGTCAAAATCCCCGCAAACCGTGTCAAGGCCAGAAAGTTTTTCACAAGCCTCGGTGAAAATATGCGCTATCAGATTGGCCAACGCGACAGTGTTATCGCGGCCATTGGCAAGCTAGCGCGTCACCTCTCTACAATTGACCATTTGCTCACTCTTTTCAAATTGCCTCTTGATTTAAGAACAATTTCAATTCTGGAATCCAGTTTTAATTTAAATGCCATTTCTAGTGTTGGTGCCTCGGGTGTTTGGCAAATTATCGATAGCATGGCAACCAAATTTTTGATCATGAACAAGTTTGAGGATCAGAGACGAAATCCAATTATTTCTGCGCTTGCTGCCTTTCGCATTTTGATTGAAAACTATAAAATCACAAAAAATTGGGATTTTACACTTCTCGCCTACAATTCTGGTATTTCTCATGTCTTAAATTTTAAAAAATCTACACCGTTAGAAATAAAAAAATATCTAACAACCTATTCACATGACAACTTTGGGTTCGCCTCAAAAAATTATCTCTTTGAGTTTTATTCGTTGAACTATGCCATGGCCTACAAAAAATATCTTTACACCGAGGTCTTGGCCCTCACTTCACCCATCGAGGGCGTTTTCACTGTTTATGTTTCACGCTGTACCTTCGACTACAGCAAGGATAAAGCTTTTGCCTTTCTTGCAGAGGATAATGCACAATTTATTAACTCGACGATTCACCGTGGAAGTGCCGTCATTTCGAAGACTGCTTTGCCTTCGAGTCGATTTTATAAACTTAGCGATAATGAGTTGCTTCAGTTCTATCCAAATAAATTTATCGATTTAATTAAAGATCAGAGCTGCTCAACTAAATAGACATTTTCAGCGCAAAAAGTTCTGAACATCATTTTTTCTTTTCTTAGGTTTTCGATCGAAAAATCAATAATTCCGCTAAAGCTACCGACCAAGAAAATTTTCTCGGTTAATTCACTAAGTTCGTTTGTAATTTTTCCATCCGAGTCGAGATAAAATTGCTCAAGCCCTTCTTGTGACAGTTCAGAGTATCCCCTGGCCTTTAATTCGCTACATGGCGATCTTAAGTTTAATTGAATCACACATGAATGCTTCAGCGAGGTAACTCCAGTTTCATCCAAAATCATTTTATAAAGGTTTGGCGATGGAATTTCGATCATCTTGGCCTTTTCCAGGCCCACCATCAGCGTATCTTCCAGATAAGAAATTTCTAAATAGTGTCGAGCACCATTAGGGTATGTGGCATTTTTTATTTCATAGATCGAATTGGAAAGTTTTACCGAATGTGATCGAGGATGATTAAAGGCGCGTATATTTTCCTCTGGCAAATCTATTTCAAGAGGTGTGGTTGCCAATAGATCTTTTTTGAAAATATTGACCTGAAAGTCTTCACCAGGATCAATTTCAATATTTTCAAATGTTATTTCCGACAAAAACACGTGTGCGACCAATTCTGTCTCGCCAAAATCACCATAGATAGAAAGAAGCACATTTCCCGCGGAGACACCCAAGAAAAGAGCATATTCAGCCTCTGCAATATCTTGGACGACAGCAAAATTCTCATTCAGATATTTCATGCCCTCATAAGTTCGATCCACGCCAACTCGTTCAACTTTCGAAGAGAATTTGACTAATAAATGTCCGACATCTCTCTTTTCCGATTCAGAACTTGCGGCCGCATCATCACTCAAGGCCGCAATCTTTTCCTTTGTCAGCGAAATAATGTGAGAATAATGGGGTTCCTCATTGCTCTCGTTAATATTTACCGGAAGGCAAGTCCCACCCAAGATAGAACCTAATAATCTTTCGCCGACTTTTCTTTCAAGTCTTCCCTTTACCGCCGAGATCACTTCGTTTTCATCATAGGATGGAATGAAATCAAATTCTTTGGCCTTTTCATTGCTTTCACCCAGGCATGTGAATTCATATGTAGAAAATGCATCTAGTGAAACTTCTCTTTTGCTGATTCTTTTTGGTGCCGCACTTTTTAAAGATATTTTTGAAGTCTCAAGTTCGCGTCGAATTACCTTATCAACATTTTTTGATAAGGCCCCATCTGTGTCTGCGATTTCATCGCGCTTCAAATCTATAAAAACTGTTTCATCTAGATTGAGATCAAATTCCTGCCATTTGACTGTTGCATCGAAAACTTTTGGCTGACTATCAAACTCCTCAAAGTAATCAAAAATTTGCCCAAATCCCAAAGAGGGAAAAATAATTAATCCACACAGCAGCACTATTTTTTGCAAATTTTTATGCATAAGGCCCTAGTTATAATAATAGGGCCTTACAAATTAATATCAAGAGATTGGTGTCAAAAACGATTAGTTTGATTTACCATGCGCAGCATATTTTTGGGCGATCTGAATTCGCAAGTTGGCGCGTTCCACCTTTCTGGTGAATTTAACAAATTCATCATTGCTTAGTGAAGGAAGGCTGAGTTTTTCTTTTGCATTGGCAAGCGAACGTTCAGCACGTTCAATATTTATCTCGAGATCCTCTTCGGAGACGTTAGACAGAATTGTAATTCTATTACCAAGTACCTTACAAATTCCGGTTGTTACCGTGAAATGCCTATCTGAATCGTCTGCATCGCCAAAAATGGACAAAAGCCCAGTCTCAAGTTTGGCGATGATATGTGTATGTTCCGGAAGAATATTAATCTGACCACGAACTGTCGGAACCAAAATTGATTCGGCAGGAATATTTCTGGCCAAGACTCGACTTGGTGTAAGTACATCCACGAGAAAATAATTCATAAACGAAATTATCCTTTCAAGGTTTTGGCCTTTTCGTAGACCATATCCAAATTCCCAACCAAATAGAAGGCCTGCTCAGGAAGATGATCTACTTCACCGGCCAAGATGGCCTTGAATGCCTTAATCGTGTCTTCAATTTTTACAAATTGGCCTTTAATGCCTGTGAACTGCTCAGCAACCGTAAATGGCTGGCTTAAAAATTTCTGAACGCGACGGGCGCGAGAAACAATTTGCTTATCTTGCTCAGAAAGCTCATCCATACCCAAAATTGCAATAATATCTTGAAGGTCTTTATAGCGCTGCAAAATTTGCTGAACTGCTCGCGCGGTGTTGTAGTGATCTTCGCCAACAAGTGTCGGTGTGAGAATTGTTGAAGAAGAAGTCAGCGGATCAACGGCAGGATAAATTCCCAATTCCGCAATTTGTCGCGACAACTCTGTTGTGGCATCAAGGTGGGCAAAAGTTGTAGCAGGTGCAGGGTCTGTATAGTCGTCGGCAGGAACGTAAACTGCTTGAATAGAAGTAATCGAACCATCTTTTGTAGATGTAATTCGTTCTTGCAAGTTACCCATTTCAGTTCCCAATGTCGGTTGATAACCAACCGCCGATGGAATTCGACCTAGAAGAGCTGAAACTTCAGATCCCGCTTGAGTAAATCGGAAAATGTTATCGATAAAAAGAAGCACGTCTTGCTTTTCTTCATCTCGGAAATATTCAGCGACCGCGAGAGCGCTAATACCAACACGGGCTCGAGCACCTGGTGGTTCATTCATCTGTCCATACACCAAACAGGTTTTATCAATAACTCCAGATTCTTTCATCTCATGGTAAAGGTCATTTCCTTCACGAGTTCTTTCACCAACTCCCGCAAATACGGAGAAACCACCGTGTTGTGTGGCGATGTTGTTAATAAGTTCCATGATGAGAACGGTCTTCCCTACACCAGCACCACCGAACAAACCAATTTTTCCACCTTTGAGATAAGGTGCAAGCAAGTCGACAACCTTAATGCCTGTATAGAGAGGCTCAAGTTTTGTCGTCAAATTTTCAAATTTTGGGGCCGGTCTATGAATATCATAATATTTCTTGGCATTCACAGGACCAATTTCATCAACGGGATCACCAATAACATTTAAAATTCGGCCCAAGCACTCACGACCAACAGGCATTTGAATAGGCTTGCCTGTATCGAGTACTTTCAAACCGCGGGATAGTCCCTCGGAAGTATCCATAGCAACACAGCGAACCATGTTGTCACCCATATGCAGGGCCACTTCAAGCACCAGGTTATTATCCTTATTACTAATGACTTTATTCGTCAGTCTAAGGGCACTGTTGATGGCGGGAAGTTTGCCATCAGAAAATTCAACGTCAACAACCGGTCCCATTACCTGCCTGACGACGCCATAGTTCTCAGCAACCATTTTCTACTCCTTACGCGTTTAGCGATTCAGCTCCAGAAACAACTTCAATCAATTCTGTCGTGATATCTTCTTGTCTAAGCTTGTTCATTTCAATTGTTAAGCTACGAATTGCTGTTTTACAGTTTTTCGAAGCACTATCCATCGCAGACATTCTTGACCCATGTTCAGCGGCCAATGCATCTAACACACATGTGTAGACAGTTGATCTGTATGATTCTGGAATCAAAACGTCCAAAATTTCATTAGGGGATGGGTCATATTTAAAATCAAATGGAATTTCAGTCTTTAATTTTTCTTGAAAGGCTTTATCAAGAGCAATTGGCAAAACTTGTTTAACTGTTGGAATAAAATTCATGGCCGATTTAAAAACGTTATAGGCAACAAAAACTTTTCCAAACTCCCCGCCAGCAAATAGCGTTGCAAACTCATTGGCAACCGCAGTCGTTTCGTTATAGCTGGGTTCAGTTTTAGCAAATTTGTAAAGCTTGCCTTCATGTGCATCTTTTCTCACTAACTCTCGAACTTTCTTTCCAATAAAATAAACTTTTAGATCAAGGTTTTTCGATTCGGTAATAAAGGCGCGAACCTTTTTTGCAAGCTGCGAATTATAGCTTCCGCATAGACCACGGTCTGACGAAATCACCAAGAGCACGGCTCGCGTATTTTCACTCTCTTTCAGTAAAACATTCTCGTATTTCTGCACCAATGCCGAAACCGTTCTAATGGTACTGTCGAGTTCTTCAGTGTAGGGTCGCGTGGAAACAATCGCATGCTGAGCTTTAGCTAACTTAGCAGCGGATACGAGTTTCATCGCCGTCGTTATCTTGAGCGTACCCTTTGTGCTCTTTATTTTTTTCTTAAGATCTTTTACGCTAGCCATTACTTACCTGTTTATTGATAGGTTTGTGTTGTAAAAAATTCATTGATGATCCCAATGAGCTTTGTCTCATTTTGAGCATCGATCACACCTGATTTGTTGATATCTGAATAAAGTTGCTGCTGGCGTGACTTGATATGATCAATCAGATCTTTCTCAGCTACACGAATTTTTGGTACTGGAACATGATCCATGTAACCCTTTGTAGCAGCAAAAATTCCCAAAACTTGATCAGTCACATCGATTGGTTGGTACTGATCTTGTTTTAGCAATTCAACCAGACGAGCTCCACGTGACAACTGTCGTTGAGTAGCATCATCAAGATCTGAACCAAAAGCTGCAAACGCAGCCAGCTCACGATATTGGGCCAGATCAAGTCTTAGTGTTCCCGCAACTTTTTTCATGGCCTTAATCTGGGCATTTCCACCAACCCGAGACACTGAGATACCAACGTTTACCGCTGGACGGATACCGCTGTTAAAAAGATCGGCTTCCAAGAAAATCTGTCCATCGGTAATTGAGATTACGTTCGTAGGAATGTATGCCGAAACGTCACCTTCTTGAGTTTCAATAATCGGAAGAGCTGTTAGGGAACCGGCCCCCATTTTATCAGAAAGCTTTGAAGCACGTTCAAGTAAACGTGAGTGCAGATAAAATACGTCGCCAGGGAACGCTTCACGACCAGGAGGACGTCGAAGAAGCAAGGACATTTGGCGATAGGCTTGAGCTTGTTTTGTTAAGTCGTCATAAATAACCAGGGCATGTCGTCCGCTGTCACGATAGTATTCGCCAATCGTACAACCTGTATAGGGAGCCAAAAATTGAAGTGGTGCTGAGTTCGATGCTGTCGCGGAGACAATGACAGTGTAGTCCATTGCACCAGCGTCTCTTAAGCGTTGATGAATTAGACGGACTGTCGATTGTTTTTGCCCAACGGCAACATAAATACAAACTACATCCTTACCTTTTTGATTAATAATTGTATCGATCGCAACAGCAGTTTTACCTGTCTTACGGTCTCCAATAATTAGTTCTCGTTGCCCTCGACCAATTGGAATCATCGAATCGATGGCCTTAATTCCTGTTTGAAGCGGCTGATGAACTGATTTTCGAGCAATAATCCCAGGGGCTTTAATTTCAACCTGTCGATATTGTTGCGACTTGATTTCACCGTGACCATCAATGGCCTCGCCGATAGCGTTTAGAACGCGTCCGAGGAGGGCGTCACCAACTGGAACTTCAACAATTTTTTCGGTTCTTTTAACTGATGAGCCTTCTTTAATTTCTGGATCATCACCCAATACCGCAACACCGACATTGTTTGTTTCCAGGTTAAGAACCATGCCTTTGGTGCCAGTTTCAAATTCAACAAGCTCCCCGGCCATGACATTCTTTAATCCAAACACACGAGCAACACCGTCGCCAACAGTAAGAACGGTTCCCACCTCGTCAACTTTCAAGCGGGCTTCAAAATTCGATATTCGCTCTCTAATTATACTTGTTATTTCTTCGGGGTGCAGTGACATTCATAACCTCATCTTGTAATTTTTTTCTAATTATTTTTTATTAAATGAGTGCTTCAAACTCTCTAATTGCGAATCAACTGTTGCATCAATCTGTAAATCTTGTACGGTTGCCCTGTATCCTGCTGTGATATGCGAGTTCTGCTTGTACGCCAATTCAGGCGTAGGACCTAAACGTTTAGCGAGAATGACTTTTATTTTATCCTTTATGTCAGGACTAATTTGTTCCTCAGCACCTTCAATTGTTCCCTTTAAAAATCCCTTTGAGTCGTCTTCAAGAACTGTTACTTCTTTATAAATAAGAGGCAATAATCCTATCCGACCTTCTTGCAGTAGAAAGGATAAAAAGTTTTTGGTCTCTTGCTTGAATGATACCTTTGCATAGATCCCTTCAAGCACAGCAATCTTTTCATTGACGGTAAATAAATCTAAGAAAAGAACATTTTCCAAAGCATCTGATTTATTAATCAACTCTGTTAGTTTTGTTAGCTCTGAAGTAACTGAAATTTTTTGCTCGTTACACAGCTCAAATAAAGCGCGTGCATAAGCTTTGGCTGCTTTTTGTGTCTTCATAACTTATTTGGCCTTCTTAAGCAGGCTGGCACCCAGACTACCTTTCAATTCTTTACTTTGATCAATTTTGGATTTGGTTTTTGCTACAACCGCTGCCATTAGTTCGTCACTAAGCAAACGCATGATCTGTTGCTGCTCGATTGCAATTTTATCTTTTGCGTCCCTGTTAATACGCTCAACCATGCGCGCACGTTCTTCATGGCTTTCTTGCTCAAACTTTGTAATATCTGTCTTAGCGTCATCCATGACCTTTTTATTTTGCTCATCTAGTAAATTCAGCTTTCCTTCATAGATCTCAAGCTTCATTTCTGCATCTTTATGTTTCTCTGCCGCATGATTAAAGAGGGCTTCAATATGCTCCTTTCTCTCTTTGAATGCCTTTGCAATCGGTGCTCTCAGCTTGTAAATGAGAAATGAGAAAAGAATTATAAAGTTTACAGCAGCCCACTTCAAATCGAAGACAGAAGGTACGTGTTCCTCAGCAGTTTCACTGGCCACTGCCAGCGAACAAAGAAGTGCACTATTTACCAGGAAAAAAAATCGAATCTTTTTTGTGATCAAACTAATTTCTCCAACAATTCTTGGGACAATTGATCTGTCGAAGTTAATACAGAGGCCCTCAGCCTTTCAGCTTCACGTCTGAAGAGATCAACCTCTTCCTCTATCTTCCCTTGAAGCTTTACTTCTTCTTGCTTCACCACTTGGCGGTGACTTTCTAGGATTGACTCTTTGTTTGTTTTTAAAACATCAAAGG
>JAHFAA010000036.1 GCA_023250775.1 Bdellovibrionales bacterium | reverse complement strand
TCTTTCCAAGACGATTTTTAAAAGTGAGCGCTACAGAATCTTCCGTCTGTACTGGAAGACTTTGGTGCCTTATCAAAGTGAGCAGATTAACGGCACGTCTCAGAGCGGCCTTGGCGTTCGCCCCGCGCGTTTTACTCATCATGGACTGTAATGCTTTTTCTGCCGACATTCCCTTGTACGAGAGGAGAATGTCGCCCACCTGGACTTTCAGCGGTTCGGGCAGGAGACTCAAGACCTCCTGATTTGTCACCAGTCCGCTCACCGCCAAGACATCTTTGCCGTCAAGGTCGCGAGTCGCAGCGAAACTCAGAGGAATAAAAGTTCTATAACAGGCATAAGGAGCAGGCATGGAGTAGTCGGTATGAAGGTCCCTAAGATTTAAAAATATTTCGACAATTCTCTGATGAAAGTCCAAATCAGAAAGGGTCTCGATCTCCGAGGCCAGCTTGGCAAGAGCAGGAGTAGGATCGGCCTCATTTCCGAAATCGCGAATCTTCAGACTTTTATGAACGAACAGCTGCTCAAGCACCAGCTGAACCTGATTGAGAACAAGTTTTTTTTCCTCAAGACTATATTTAGGTAAAATGATTTCAGCACGCCTGTCACTCAATAATTTAAAATTGGGAACATCCTCGGCCATGGCCGGCAGGACGAGGACAGAAAAAATGAAAAAAATGGCAAGCTTAAATGAGTGCAAATCAAACATTGTCGTTTCTCCTTGAGTTCGCACTTTGTAACAGTTCTGGGAATTGATGTCCAACCCGTAAAAAAGGCCTAACTTTTTGATTTTGCTCTCTTCTTGGCAGAACTTGGCCTGAAGACAAACCATTTGCTCTTGCTCTTTATCACTCCCCCCAATATTCACCAGCATCGCTTGAGTTTCAAATTCATTGATATAGTGTTCGTAGGTATTCTTTAAGGAGAACAAAAATGAGCACGAGAAATTGGATAATTGCGCTAGCATTGTTATGCCTTATCCCACTTGGGATGGCGAAAGATAGATCTTTAGGTTTAGAAAGGTATGAAAGTGTCGTAATTTCGTTTGCAAAGGGAGACTTCATTCTTTCTCGAGCAGAAACCACCAGGCTGAGAACGATAGTCCAGGACGCTCAGAAGACAGGTCGGATAACAAAAATCGAAATTGCGGCCTGGTCGGATGAGGACCACCCTGAACTCACAAGTTTATCAAAACCAAGCACGGACCTCGCGCTCCAGCGTATCCAATCTATCAAAATTGTACTTAAAAAAGATGTGGCAAGTGTCACTCCAGTTACCGCGTACAACATGGCGGAAAATTCGAGTTGGCTTGGACGACTTTTTCATAGTTCTGAAGCAGAACTCGATGCCGTCTTTGCCAAAAGAGAAACTGGAGAACTCGAGCATCAAGACTATAAAATCTTCAAGAGAGATGGTGCCCCCTCAAAGGCCGTTGTTCTTTTTAAAGTTCGGGAATAGTACAAAACAACATCAGAAGACTGCCCAACTCTTGGGCAGTCATTTCTTTTTTGCAAATTTACCTCTTTTTTCACTCTCTAACCTCATGAATTGTCACACCATCAGTGGCATGGAACTTGAATCTAAGGCCACTTGGAAGTTGTTGAAAAAGGGTCTGCTAGGATCGAATGAAGAGCATCAAAATTGGGCCCTTGCTTTGTGTGCTGGTGTTTTCGTCTCTTACCTTTTCTGAAGATCATAGTAGCGCAGCAGCGGTACGCTTAACCAATGATATAGCACCTATCGTCGGACTCTCGGGGCCATCGACCGATGAGGCAAAAGCATTTGAGTTTTCTGCCACAAAAGGCACATGCCCAGATGCGGGCCTGGCCAGTGATCGTCCTCTTCGTGCTGCCGCAGATAATTTTCATATTGATATTGAATTTCGCACCTATGTCGTTGACGGTCTTACCCGCGATGGACAAAGAACTGCGTACACAGATTCCAGCTTTGATGATCACTACGAAAGGGCCGTGAAAAATGCCTATTCACACGGTTTGCTTGCCGGGAAATCACTTTCTGAATCCCAGCAGAAAATGATCGAGCGGTTATCTTCAGGCGGAAAACATTTATCCGAAGATCAAAAGAAAGATCTTTTCGATGCCATTTTAAGAGATCGTATTCTGCGCGCAACTCCGCTCGATCGTCGGGCCATCTATCGTGAAGCAGGCCAGCTCATGAGCTTCGATGATCAGGTCGCTTTTATTGCCAAACTTGGTGGAGAGATGTCAGGTCATTATGATGATAGTCGCGCGGATGAAGGGATTTCGGCAAAATCGATGGCAACCTGTGATCAAGTTTTAACCGCCTTGGGAACGGATCAAAAAGCGGGTGTATGCCGCGACATCCACATGTGTATGGCGCAAACGCTCTCTGATATGGGTAATGAAGGGCACGTTTACGGAATAAGTTTTGCATCACCCGGCAACTATCACGTGACCTTGGTGGCCACAGATCCGCACAATCCCAATCGTGTTCATAGTATAAATTATAATGAGCATGGCAGTTCTGATAAGCAAGACGTTGCCGCTTTGGCACAGGATCACACGATTCCGGACGTTGGAATTTCCTATCGCCTTTGGAAACCGGTTGGCAATGGTAAGGGCGAGATGGTGGCGGCCTTACCTTCGCAGCTTGGTTTAGTTTTAAATGAAATGACAGGCGGAGTGAATACGCGCGATTTTGATCCGACTATTCGTCAAGATTATGGAGTGCTTTCTGCTGGGGCCGGCGCAGGCCCACTAAGTGGTCGTGTCTTTAGCGCCACCCTCGCCAACGGTGATCGTGTTTTAGGTGTGGCGACTCATGTAAGTTGGAACAAAACCGCTGATCCTAGGCCTGGCCAAATCTTTGATGGCCTGTCAAACGAGGGAAGTATTGGTCTGGCCTTCGCGCATAGATTAATGGAGCGGCCTAATGGTGACAAGATCTCACCAATGACAATCAATACCATTTATCTCAATATTCAAGGGAGGGTCGCGGCCCCCATCCGCTTAACGAAGAATCTGGTTATTGAGCCGAATGCCGCCTACCGAATTCAAGGCGCCTTCATTGAAGGAGGCTTCGAGGGAGAGCGAGGAAAAACAGGCGATGGCGATGCCGCGTTGACTCTTGGAGGAACGGCAACCTTGACCAGCAACAATCAACGATTCCGCTTACGCCTTAGCGGCGAGACACAGTTAACATTAGGTCTGGTCGATGTGCGCGGGCTCTTTTCCTCTGATGTCATCTTGGTGCCCAATCATTCTTCTCTTTCATTGGAAGGAGAGCAACTTGCCTCTGCCAACGTCAGATTGAATGAGCGCTTTCTTTACGTCTTCAGGGAATATGGTGATACCATTCAGGCGACGGCGGGTGCAGAAATTAATTCTTCCAGAGGAAGAACGTCACTTCGTGTGGGATTTTTAACTCCCATTAGAAAGGTCAACGGCTTTATGCCAGGTGGGTCTAGTCCCTCACTGCTTGTTGGACTTAATCACACAGTGCTAACCGATGATGGGCGTCAGAGTATTCTCGATTTAAATTCCACCTATACCCAGCGATTGGATGATGGTCGATTTATGTTTGATACAGGTCTCGCCGTACATTTTTAATAATCGTTGGAGCGTACAGACATACTTCGGAAGTGATCTTTGATCGAAGACCAGAAGGCGCATTTTGAGGGAATGTTCTGATCGTAGAACTGATCAAAGGTAATTTCTTTTTTCCCCATACTTTCTACAAATTTTGCTCGGGACATTACAGGATTTGTTTTATTAAAACCTTTTGCCAAATAATATTGTTCCATCCGATCCATGAATACCAGCCGATGATCATCATGGCCTTCGAGTGAATGATGATCGAGATAGCGTCCGCTTACCACATCGAAACCAAGGCAATTGGCGGTGCCATCAACTTTGAAATGACCGTCATTTTTCTTTACGGGAGGAATGAAAATGGCATTGAAGATTTGTTGGCAATTCCAGATTTCCACCCGACCATCTCCCACCGTAAAAATCATTCGCGATAATTCCTCGGGGTAATTTTGATAATCATACGGATAGCGAGTGCAATAATTTTGTAAGCTGATACGTTCGTCTGTTGAGATCATTCCGGGCATAACATCGGCATTGACTTCGTCACTGCCACAATCAATTTTGGGAGAAAAAGTAAAAAACGGGTTACCGCCTGAATGGGCCTTGTAATTTTTTATCAACGCCTTATATCGACTGATGATTTGGTTTTCAATTTCTTCCCTGCTCTTGGCGAGGGCCTCTGTCTGTGCCAGGTGCTCATCAGGACTGAGCGCTGCGCCGGTGTTGTCCAATATTTTTTCTGCTTTGATAAATTTATCAATCAGTTCCCTGCCCCCCATATCCTGGGCGAGCCTGACCATGATTTTCATTTTTTTGTCGTCTTCGCTGCCCTTGAAAAATTTTGAAAAGTGATCGATGCGATATTGGCGATACGCCATTTCATATGAATCATTTAACTCTACATAGCGACGGGCCACTTGCCCTGCAATTTTTTCGCAGTCTCGAACCGGCAGATTCATATTTTTCGTTTCGCCTGACTTTTGAATGATCCTTGCGATGTCCTTTGCTAATTCTTGCGTGACCTTTTCCTGATCGAGTAGGCGGTAGAGGCACTCTGATTGTGCGCTGGTGACCATTGCTATTGAAAAGAAAAAAAGAATAATAGATTTAAGAGAAAGCATGAAGTCGTCACCCCACTAGATTATAGTGGGTGCTGTGATTTTTGTTTTGAAGCGGCAAAATAATGAAGGGCAAATTGATATCCCTGATTATAATAGTCAGATGCAGCCCGCTCGAATTTTATCTAACTCGCTTGCCATAGAATGCAATTTTCTCAAATCGTAAATTTCCAACCGGCCAACCTATTGAATCAGGGCGAGTAAGACGAAATTTTGAGGCCAAGAGAGGTTTGATGAGTTTATGGGAATGGATAGCTGAATTGGAAACTAGGTATTGGGCAAAGATCCACCTTTCTTCCTTGGGATTCCAGTACTCAAGCTTGGCATCCCTGAGCCATGACTCTGGATGGTCGGCATCTTCGACGAAGCTAATTTCATCGATGCGCAAGAGGGTATTAACGATATCGATCACAAAACTAAATGAACCGCGCCAGCCCGAATCGATCATGTCTATATCTTCCCATTTAATCCACGGATTCTCAAAAGGCGTTGGAATTCCATCATCAAAAAGTCGAGCGCTGTCATTCTGCAAAAGAAGTTCTTTTATCCCAGACAGGGCACTGACATGAATCTCTTTCAATGCTAATTGATTTTTTTTCGTTAGACGAGATTCGGCATTTGAACAGCAAGCAAGCTGCACCGTTGGGATTTTGCTTTCTCTGCGAGGCGGCTTAACAGCGACCTCGGCGAGGCGGGTAAGCCATTTTTCCGAACCATTAGCCGTCATTCGCCCGACAACTCCCATCCATGTGGCAAAAAGCAAATCGCCATTAGCAAGCCAAGTCGTTACCGCGAGCGCCCCTAGATCACGCTTTAGCAGGACTTTGCCCGAAGCGACGTCGAGAATATAGAGAGTTCCCAATTCATCGGAGACGGCCAAAAGTTTTCCATTACCTGATGCAGATAATTTTCCGAGGACTGAGTCTGCGGCAAAAATCCAAAGTGGTTCGGCCTTATCAGAATACAAGAAAAGTTGCTTGCCGTTCGTAGTGGCAATCCACACTCCATTCGAGGCAAGCACCATTGAGTTGGCGGCATAAGGGATGGTGGCTCTCAGTTTGCCATCGCGTACGATAAAAACCTTGCCATATTGTGTGCTGGTACCAACGAGCACTGTTCGCATATCTGCACTGACGGCCATACTCTGAATAGAAGCTGAACTAGTCAGGGGCAAGGCCCATTTAACTTTATTGTTCAAGGCACTCTTGGCGGTCAGCGTGCCGCCTTCAGCGCTTAATAATGTTTGATTATTGAGTGGCAAAAGTTTTTGAACCTTGCGACTGAGCAATGACCAATCTTCCTTCCACAAAAGTTTGCCCGTCTGATTCCAAGTGGCGGTCGCAAGATTTCCCCCGGCCGCGATCCAAGATCCATCGGGAGCTGCTGCAAAGTTATTGATTGAATCACTGAGATCACTCCCTGTGGCCCAGGATGCAAGTCTTGCAGGGAGCCCGGGAATGGCAAATTTTTTCTTAATTGATCCTTTTAGATCGATCGAATATAAGTGATAACCATTGGCGCTCTTAAAATCATATCCTTGAGCAAAAAGGCCTCCATGCCAAGCGGTAGGAGCAAAAGCGAAATAATCGCCAATTTTATTCGTCCACTTGACCAGGCCAGTTGCAAGATCTATCCCATAGAGATTTTGGCCCCAATCAAAGGTATTAAGGAGGGCCATCGTTCCATCCTGCGAAATTGCCACATCTTTTACATGAGGCCCAAAAAGATTTTGCATAGGACTCTGAACTTTGGGAGCGTCGAGTTTCAGAAAATCTATATTTTTTGGGAAAATAGCATAAAGTCTGGCGGGCAAGAAACGTAGATCAGCATCGAACTCTGAGGTGATTTCTTTTTGTGCAAAGAGATCATAGACAACTTCATCCGCACGTACATTTAGCTTCACATGAGCAATTAAAGGATTGCCACTTGAGATTCCTGGCAAAACTCGCCATAAAATCTCGGGAGGAAAAGGACTTCGAGAGTTGTTCACCACCCAGACAAAACTTCCCTCAGTGCTATCCCTTTCACTTATGACGACATCTGGTTGATTGACGATGGCCACCGGTTCGACCACAGATGCTAAATTTTGCGCAAGCTTTGGCGCATTATTTATAAAAATTTGCGGAAAAGTCCAATAGGCCAGATCGTTGTTAAACCCATTAAGTTTCTCGATATTATTAAAGGAAAGATTGAGTGGCCTGAATTTTTGGACAAACGAATCGCGGTTTGTTCCATCAGCAAAAATGGTGATCCCCATCTTCTCTGCCTGCGAGAATAATTTTGTGAGGGCCGGTTCTGGTTCATAACGCTGGCCCACGACTAACAATGCTTTGAAACGTCTCAAATCTGGTTTGTCCTCGGTGAAAATAAAAGTTGCCGGAATGTGGGCGTATAGGCAGGTTTGATAAGCTTCATAAAGACGAGAAAAATAGCTCCCACCAATTCCGACCTCGAGGAGCTGTGCCACCTTCACCTGACGTGATGAAACAGGAATGGCAATCTGATCCGCCTTGGTCAAATTATTTAACCAAGGGCCATAACTGGCTGCCAGGGTATTGAGCGCGCGAAAGACTGAAGCCGTGCCTAAATATCCGGAACGTGAATCTGCCATTGAAACGCGTTGACTCTCGCCTTTAATTGCTCCTGAAATCCCGATGCCGTTTACTCCTCGCATGAGTGCTAAAAAACTCATCGGTAAAATCTGCTCACCTGTGCCACTATCATTCCAGGCAAATTCGGGATGCATCCATGCCGGTTTTCCTGGTCGTTTATAATAATCAACAGCATGGGCGGTCCAATTCGGAGTTGTGATTTGTTCTGCTTGATAATGCAAATCTACTTCATCAATATTTGAAAAACTTGAGGGCGGATAAACTTCCGGTCTACGATAAGGACCCGAGGAGGCGGTACTAAGTTTCGCGTCTACCTGAGAAAACATTTTTTTAAATTCGGCCTGAGCATCAGTTTGCCAACCTATGACGTAATCACCGACTTTTTCAAGGATTGCATTCCAAATGCCTTTTTCGTCTGCCTCTTTTAACGCTGCTTCGTAAGCTTTTTTTTCTTCTGTCGTTTGAAAGCGCAAATCAGAGTTCGTCACCCACCAGTTGGCAACGCAATCCCATCCATGAAAAGCAGGAAAGGACTTCAAAGCATCGGAATATTTTTTTATAATGGTTGCATACTCGTCAAATTTGAGACCTCGACTGTAGTAGGTCGATGTTCCAATAGGCAATGCCTCATCCATCTTTACCAGCAAAAGCATTTCACGAATTCGATTGGCACCGAATGCACCTAAGGCGTGAGCGTGAGCAAACCCAAACTCCGCCTTGTGGGGTGATACGCCCTCGGGAGAGGATGTAAGGCGTTTTTGCAAATTTTCCAGAACAACTTTTCCATCATGGTCGTCTGAAAATGTCAGAGGATATCTTCCGGCAAAAATACGATTTACGTATTGATTTATATGAAGTCGCTGCGAGCGATCCAACATTGCTTCCGCGACATCCTCAAATTCCCAGGCACTGGCAAGAGAGTTAAAATTTAAATAATCGCCATATTCAGTTATAAGAAAGGGTGAAACTGAATTCGCTGGCAACCCTATTTTCACAGGCTGATTAATACACGTGAGATTCTGGGACTCTAAGCTTACAAGGTAAGGGCCAGGAGCGAGCTTCTCGCTAATTTCGGCAGGGATAGAGGTCGAAACGCTTTTTTTATTGCTATCAAACTGAATCTGCTGGGCCCATTTTATGGAAGAATCCGCTGACACCAGGGAAAGTTTCACCGTTAAGTCAGATGGCTCCTTTCCATTTCTCAATTCCACGCTGAGTGGAATCGGCTCTCCCCTGGCCCAATGAACGCGATTAAAGGGTGTCCAAACACTGAGAGTCCCTCGACTTTGCGCAATCCGGACTTCGACTATTTCACGCAGCAAATATTCTGACATGGCCTCAGGATTAAGAATCGGGCCGATTCGAATCTGATAAAGACCGGCAAAGTCTCTGGGAACTGCGAGAGAACCATCTTTAAATTCCAGTTCACGCCAGTCTGTAGTTCCGAAGGGCGATGCCCAAACATGCCACTGCATGGGTTTCTGTGACTTTATGACGAAGGGGATTTTTTCTCCAGCAACCCAAATTAAATTTTGAAAGGAGGCAGAAATATTTTCATGTGACGATAAAACTGTTTTTAGGAGTTTACCGCTTTTGACATCGTAAATTTGAAAAAGTTCAAAAGGATGCCGTCGCTTCAGGATAAGACCCTTCTTCGAGATGGCGATAGCGGTTATAGGAAATTTGGCCACATCCTCAATCGCGAGATTAATATCTGAGAGTTCACTTCCTTCCGAATTTATTCTCTTTAAGGTATTTCCCGAAAGATAGAAAACAGTTCCATCGTCTTGAGTGGTAAAGAGAGGTGTAATCTTTTTAGTCCACCGAACTTTTCCATCAAACCCAACGCTTTGAAGGATATTATCTTTTAAAAGAAAATAGAATAATTGAACAGCTTCCGAGACACGAAAAGTGAGAGGCCTCGTTTCCTCCGCGAAGGATAGCACCCGCACTATTTTGCCAAATGAGTTGAGACGTAAAACTCGATTTCGGTGCTGATCAAGGGCATAGAAATCATCACTGACTCCGGCCTCAATCCGAGCGGGCGCATCCCATCCGACTTTGTCGCTAACCAAAAAATCTTTTAATGTGCCTCGAGCCACAAAATCCTTTTCAAAAAGATTCACTCCATGAACGAAGTGTGCATGGGCCGTGGCCATGACTCCTGCCGAATTTGCGGTTGCGTTTGAAAGGGCATATTGAACCTCAGCGCCAAACCGTTTTTCTCCATCCAGGTTCACGCGAAGGACATAACCCGGGTTCGCATTTGTTGCTAAATAGATTTTTCCATCACGACCAAGAGTCATGATGGATTTCTCACAGTCAAATCTCGAGTCTTCGCGCGAGATAATTTTTTCTAAATTTACCTCACCCATAAGTTGAAATGGGAGAATCATACTGAATGCGATGACTCCCAAGAATATTCGACGATACCTGAATAAATCGGTGCTCATGGCGTCGAGTTTACTAATAAATGACTGTGCATGACAAATTGTTATTCAGGCAGCATCAAAGTCATGTTAGGCGCTGGCCTAAATTATATTCAGAGTATTTGGTTATTCCTAAAATGATACATCAGTCGTTTTTTTCACGAGGAGGTTTATATGAAAGCAGAGGTAGCAACCAATGGAAGGGTCGCTCATTTCATCGTGCTAGGCCTTAGAATTTTTATGGGTCTGATATTTTTGATTGCAGGTATCAACGGTATTTTTCAATTTTTGCCCATGCCGCGAATATCTCAGGAGGGCATGAATTTAATGAAGGCCTTGGGTAGTACTGGTTATATGCTTCCCCTTGTCTCTATCGTTCAGTTTGTCTGTGGCTTCATGTTGCTGACAAATCGCTATGTCCCACTGGCCCTCACCATCATCTTTCCCATTGTCCTCAATATTTTCCTGTTCCACCTTTTTTTGGATCATAACGGGATCGTACTTGGAACCATCGTATTTTTAACCAACTTAACTCTCGCTTGGGTCAATAGAGAACACTACGAATGTATTTTTAAAAAGGTTTAGTTCAAATGGAAAAAGACGGCAGCACAGTGATTTATCCCACCTTGTTGGAGGAGGCAATCAAATGGGCGCATAAAAATTCATTATGGCCCATGCCGTTTGCAACTTCGTGCTGTGGTATTGAGGTTATGTCGACACTCTCAAGCACTTATGATTTGTCTCGCTTTGGTGCAGAGGTTGTGCGCTTTTCGCCGAGGCAAGCTGATTTGCTGATCGTTGCTGGCACCATTACAACCAAGATGGCACCCGTTTTACGCTCCATCTATGAACAAATTTTGGAACCAAAATGGGTTATCTCCATGGGTGCCTGTGCTTGTTCTGGGGGCGGTATTTTTGACACATACTCTGTCCTTATGGGCATTGATCAGGTTATTCCGGTCGATGTTTATGTCCCAGGTTGTCCGCCAATTCCCGAGGGACTCATTCATTCCATTCTCCATTTGCAACAGGTCATAGAGAAAAGTGCTGAACGTAGACCCGCCATGCGGCCAAATCACGAAGATGCGATGAATGCCATGTCTTATCGCAAGAGTGCACAAGAAACATAGAAGGTATCGATGGGAAATGCTCTGCTAGAAAAATATTCTGAAGGACGACTATGTTTGGCCGATACTACCGGAGAGCCTGTCTTGTGGACCAATTCGATTGCCGATGCTTTCGATTTGCTTAAGCGCCTGCATGCTGACGACACCCTCAAGTTTGATTTTCTCTCAGACCTGACGGCCTACGACAATGGCGATAGAAGAGATGGCGCGAAACGATTCGTTCTCGTGTATCAAATTCTTTCTACTGTCACGCATGCGAGACTTCGGATTAAGTTAGGTGTCGATGAAGGAGAAGAACCACTAAGCTTGGTTTCACTTTGGCCGGGAGCAAATTGGTTAGAGCGCGAAGTTTTCGATATGTATGGCATAAAATTTAACGGCCATCCTAATTTGCGCCGTATTTTAATGGACGAAAGATTTACCGGGCATCCACTGAGAAAAGAATATCCCCTGCGAGAACGGCAACCTTTTCCAGATAATATTCCTCTCCATCTTGGGGCCCATCCGCTTCCCCATGATGTTATTCACGATGATATTTATAATCCAAATATCTTGATCAATATCGGCCCTGCTCATCCGGCCTTCCACGGTACTTTGCGGGTCATGTGCCGTCTCAACGGTGAAACGATTGAGGATGCAGCTTGCGAGATTGGATATCTTCATCGTGGTATGGAAAAATTAGGAGAATACAAAACCTATCACCAATGGTTGGTGTATACCGATCGCATGAACTATTGTTCGGCACTCAATAATAATATTGCCTACAGCATGACGGTGGAAAAACTCATGGGCATTACAGTTACCGAACGATGCATGTGGCTGCGGATGATGTTGATGGAACTGGCGCGAATTATTGATCACATTATCTGTGTCGCCATCAATGCTCTGGATATGGGTGCCATGACGGTTTTCTGGCTTATGTACTATTGGCGTGAAGAGGCCTACACCATGATTGAGTCATTATGTGGAATGCGTTTGACCACCACCGCGACACGAATTGGTGGCATGTCCTATGACATTCCTGATGACTTCATTCCTCGCATGAAAAAATTTGTCAAAGATTTTCCAAGCTGCCTCGTGGAAATAAACCGCCTGCTAACAGGAAACCGGATTTGGATCGACCGAACAAAAAATGTAGGAAAGATAAGTAAAGAAGATGCACTCAAATTATCCATCACCGGCCCGTGTTTGCGCGCTTCAGGGATTGACTTTGATCTACGCCGAGATCGCCCCTATTACGCCTATAATGAAGTAGTGTTCGATGTTGCCATAGGAACTCATGGCGATGTCTATGATCGATATTTAGTTCGCATGGAAGAGATGCGACAAAGCTTGCGCATTATCGAGCAATGTATTGAGCGCCTACCCGGCGGCCCCATTTGGGTTGAAGATCCGCGCGTTCGGATTCCAGAGAAAGCTGATGTCTACACAAAAATGGAAGTCATGATTCACCATTTTAAAATTTTCATGGAAGGTATTAATGTGCCATCTGGAGAAGTTTATAATGCAGTAGAAGGTCCTAATGGAGAGCTGGGTTTTTACATTGTGAGCAGAGGTGGCCCTAAAGCATGGAGGATGCGCGTGAAGGCACCTTCATTTATGCTTTTCCAAAGTTACGAACATTCGATCATCGGTTATAAAATTCCAGACGCCATTGCCAATTTAGGCAGTCTGAATATTATCGCGGGTGAACTTGACCGGTAGTTAAGGAGAATTATGGGAACAATTAATGTTTCTAAAGAATATACCCTTAAAGAACGAACGTATCTTCCGGCGCTCTTTCAAGGCATGTTCATCACGATGAAGCGATTCATTCAGGGTTTCATTCTTCATAAAAAATACACGATTATGTATCCGGAAGAAAAACGCATCTACTCTCAACGCTTTCGTGGCATGCATTTTATTTCAGTTGATGAAAATAAAGTTGAAAACTGTACCGCTTGTTTCTTGTGTGAAACCGTCTGCCCTGCGGAATGCATTCATATTGTTGCTATGGAAAGAGATCCGGCCACCAACCCTTACGGTGTTAGAAAAGAGAAGAAACCTTTAAGTTTTGATTTGGATGTCATGCGATGTTGTTTTTGTGGCTTTTGTGAAGAGGCCTGTCCTATGGATGCCATCAAGTTATCACGCAATTATGAATTGTCAGTGCTCTCGCGGCAAGAAGCTATCTATGATTTAAAGTATCTCACCCGAGAGGTCATCGGGCGTGGATAAGACGCGAGCTCAAAAATTATAATGCAGGCCTAACATCAAATCCAAATCGGCATTGGTTGTTTCGATAATATTAAGAGTCAGATTTGATTTGAGAAAAACGTCGGTGGGAACTGTTTTAAAAGGATAAAATAATCCCACAGTTCCACTCGGGCCAAGTTCAAAATGTTTGTCGTGGGATTTTTTGTGAGATTGATCAATGACAACCATTTCGCCGCCAAAACCATAAAACCAAAACAAAGGCTTAATTGGTGTATCGACATCTCTTTTCCACCAGGTTAAATGGGAGGCAAGATTGATTTCATCACGCCCGTCAAAATCGAAGGCCGCAACTGACTGAATGCTTCTTGTCTCATCAAGAAAATAATTGACCGATAATCCTGTGGGGGCCCCGACGACGGCTCCGACTCCCCATTGTTTTTTGGCGGCAAAAGCTGAAAAATTACAAAGGCCAAAACCTAAGAAAAGAAAAAATAGATATTTTGATCGCATAAAATTATATCCTTGTCGTTCAAGCTGAGTTTCGTCACTTTGAGGCACAACATTAATTAATGTGCACACACAATTTCAAGTCATTTTCTAAGAAATCTTGTCTTGCTTAAATCAAAATCATGTTTTCACTTAACAAATTATTCACTTCAAATATAGTTAGAATTGTCACGGCGGTAATCCTCGTTCTTTGGGGAATCTGTGAGTTGTATAATACCCAAGAATCGGCCGAGGCGACAAATCAAGAAAGCTATACACCACCTCCGTCTTATCGAGTCTGGGGACGAGGCCTTGTTTACGACTGCGCCAAAAAAGAATGGGCCTGTGTCGGCCGATATGCCTATTTACAGTGCCGCGCCAATATGAAATGGAATGTCGGTCATGACAGACCTTATGAATGCTATGTTGTTCATGTCTATGGCACGGACATCGATTGTATCCTCGTGCAACTTCACCATCTTACCATTCCCGTGGAGACCAATTTCTGTCATAAACCGTGAAAAAACTACCTCCTTTCTGCCATATTTTTTATTCAGTGATATAGAGATCATTCACATTGACGGAGGCCGTATGTCACTCACCAAAATTCTGTGTACTTTCGCCTTGATTCTTTCAATCGCACAAGCAGAGGCCAACGTTTATGCCGACCCCAAAGAACCCAACATTACCAGCTTTGTTAAAATTACTAAGCAAAATGGGAGCTATTCTTTCCAGTCTTGCCTCTTGGCGGATAAGAACAATTGCCAACAAATTGGCACTCAGGCGAGCTACAGCACCGCTGAACTAGAGGGCAAAGCACGCACGCTCAAAGATCGCACGGCCATGAGCAATCTA
>JAHFAA010000035.1 GCA_023250775.1 Bdellovibrionales bacterium | reverse complement strand
TTTTTCAGCGCAATGATTTTCAGATTGATATCTTGCATGCCATTTACACGTCACCAGATTTCAACAGCAAATCGATCGTAGATTATAAGTATACTGAGGATATCAATTCTGTCGTGGCCAAGGGACAGGAGGATATTACTCTAAGCTTCGACGCCATTTTGACTATGCTAGGAACCAATAATGCGCTGGTTATGACATCTCTTATGAAAAAACGAAATAATGATTTTGTGGGCGATAAAGATGTTTTGAATCAGGACAAAATAAAATTACTAGAATCCTACTTGGCCTTTTTGAAATCAGGCCAGCCCGTTGATTCAATTTCCAATCCGATGAAAGGGAAGACGGACGCTGAAAAGGTAAAATTAGAAGAGTTACTTAGTACGAGATTTTACAAACCTCAAGCGACAACAAAAATGACAAAAATTGGGAAAGATATTTTTTGGGTTTTGAAGTTGGAAAATGTCGATGCGTTTTTTGATGCCGAGACTTTGAGACTCGTAAAGATGAAGGCAAATATGTTTGATCAAATTGTTCTTTATGACTTCAGTAACTACATTTTAATGGATGGTTCTCATGAATTTCCTAAGACAATTAGTGTGTTAAATGAGGGGAAGGGGCTGTCAAAATTGACAATCTTGGACGTTGATTACAGCGCAGATAAAAATAGTCTATTCAAAAAGTCAGTTACTGAGATCACAAAAATGAAACTATCGCCAGAAAAGTCGCCTGTGCAAAATCCGTCTTTTTTACTCATGAATTAATTTCAGCATTTCTAATTCTTTCTATAAATATTCCCGAGAAAACTCCGAATAGTAATTGAATTCTCAGGCCGGGGTGGTCTGCAAAAATGGGAATGTAATTATGAAATCAATAGTTGGTCTTATCGCACTTGTCGCTTTCACCATTGGGATGGATGCCTTCGGGATTATCCAAGATCCCGGAGTAAGAACTCCTATCGTTCCTGTCAACACTGGGGGAACTGTAAGTGGAAGAACGGCTACAAGTATTACTCCAGTTGTGAGTACTCCAACAGTGACCACAGAGGTTGTCGAGTGCAAAGACGATGATTACGTACCTTTAAAATTAATAAATTTATTATCTCAGGGGAATACAGGAATCGAGATTGAGAAAACTGTAGTGCCTGCCGCGACAACAGATGAACGTCCAAGATTGCGTGTCCGTGCAAAAATTCCCGCCATTTTAAGCAGCTGTATCAAGAGGCTTGATCTGGAAATGAGGACGGTTGGGAATGATGTTGTTATTTCATATCGCAACAACGGCACAGAACTTCGCACTGAGATGAATAAGTTAGTTGGGACAACTTTCCAAGATCTAGATGGAAAAACGGTCAACGTCACCAGTGAATATCTTGCTGGGCTTACACCTTACCAGATGTATGAGACATGCCTTGTATCCAAAGGTGTTATGAAGAAAACGGCTACGGGTGAGACCACCTTGGATCGAACATCGTCCAACGCAAGTTTTGCCAGTTATAGTGTTGAAAAAGAAATTAGTTTTGATCCTCAGCGCCCAGTTAAAGTTCTTTACGGTACAACCAATGGCCACGGGACTGCCTACGGCCCTCTTTATGGGTTCGACATGGTTACCAGCTCACCGAACGGTTGTATGAAGCTTGAAGAGTTAGGACAAAATAGCGTCTATGCATACTCACGTGATGATGCTCGCCGTTTTAGATTATATGAAGTTTGTCGTGGACACGATTACAGTGCTATTCGCGCTACTCTGGCAAGTATGGGCAATGCAGATGCCTTGCGTAGCGTGATGGAAAAGGCCTTAGAGCGAGAGGGCCAGCAAGAAGCAGAAAAAAAATATCGAGAGCTTGAAGAGTTGGCTCGAACAATTACCTCAAGCACTGATGAGCAAAGTATTCGCGATGCCGCTGGAAAATATCTCGAGGCCCTTCGTCGTATTGACGATCTTGTGATGAAGCCAGCCGTGGAAGAATTAAAAAGACTCTTAACTCAAAGACGTGAAGTTGGAGAAGAGGAAAAGAAGGCAATTGATACACGCATTAAGGAGTTAAACGATAAAATTGGATTCTACAATCGTGCATCATCACGTTTTAAAACGGGCACCGTTATTGATAAGTTGCTTGAATTTGGAATAAAAGATGAAGCAATTGGTATTGCCGAGCTTAAACTGAAATCAGATTTATTCAGTCGCGTGTATTCGGACAATCGAACTTTGGGACGAGGAGAGAAATTATCTTTTACCCAGGCAGAATCACTTCAGCAAAGTGAATTGAGAAGATTTGAAACTCGCGCAGCAGAGTCTGAACGAATGTACTTGGCCAAAACCGGTCAACGAACTTACACTCGGGAAATCAGTTATCGCATTCAAACAACGCAAGCTGCCCGCGATCGGGCCTGGCAAGATGACATGTCTCGTATTCAAAAAAATCTAGAGTCATGTCAGCGCACTATGTTTGGATTTGTGCAAAATACAGCAAGATGTACTTGGGCCCAAAGAAATCAATCTGTGTGGCAACGTCAGGCCTTGGCCCGTCGTGAAAGATTTAACCGGAACTTAGGCGGAGAGATGACACGTTATGAGAGATTCAGTGGGTATGAGTCAGACGCCCAAGCTGCTCGCGCCAGAACTCAGCAAGCAAATGGTGGTTATGTGAGCGACGGACTAGGTTCGTACGGCATGTTTGAGGATTATTCTAACTACGATCCATCCTCAGTTTATGGAATGGGATCACAAAACGCCTACGGCATGAATGCCGGTCTTGGTGGCGGTATGGGGGGAAATCCTTATGCTGCTGCTATGGGTGGTGGCAACTATGGCAACATGGGTGGCTACAACATGGGTGGGCCAAATCCATATTCCAGCGGGATGAATTGGCAATAAGAATCTAATCTAGAATTCTAAAGACGATTTAAAGAGAACGACGAAAGAGTTTTTAGGTGTATTCTCTGTGGCGGTATTGGTAAATGCGTAATACCCACCCGTGAATAGATATCCTAACGAGGCACCTAAGTGCGTTTCGTTGTTCCAGCGATAATCAAAATCAGCATCGAATTCTGTCCCGAGTTTTTTGTCCTGAGAGGCATTGGCGTAAAAAATTCGATTGGTTTCATGGTTATAGCTTTTGGTACCTGCAATCGCCACTTCAT
The DNA here is from genome assembly GCA_023250775.1 of Bdellovibrionales bacterium. Lineage (GTDB taxonomy): Bacteria > Bdellovibrionota > Bacteriovoracia > Bacteriovoracales > Bacteriovoracaceae > GWA2-49-15. The sequence continues at coordinate 11,297 of JAHFAA010000035.1, read as the reverse complement.
TCGCGACCGCATAGATTGCTGCCAGCGTCCAAAGTGAACGCTCTGAGCGAAGATTAGCTCCAAATTTAAGAAACTTTGCATTGGTTATGTAGGAATCATACACGCTGTAATTTGCGGGATTGCTTACGGCATACAAATTGTATCGGAACAATAAATTTGCAATTTGATAATTGGGGTTCAAATACATTGCATTGTACGAGCTCTCAACTCCTGAGTGACCAGAGACGTGACCTGCATTTGCGAAAAAAGTTGTTGTATCACTTAACTCATGTTTGGCCTCAAAAAGAATCGCCTTAGCACCATATTTAGCCGAATCTGTTTTGCTGTAGAGGTGTCCAATTTCACCACTTAGGATTGGAATTTCTGCCTGGATTGAAGTCTTGCCAAAGATTTTTTGCAGATAAAAATCGGTGAGCTTTGCATTGGTATTGCCAAGCGGGGTAGGGGTGCCGGTGTTCTCAATGTCTGATACGACGGTGCCATTGGATGAGTTATTATCTTTTTTGCTGTAATAAATTCCAAAAGCGATGTCCTTGTCGGGATTGTCATAGAGAAGAGAAGCACCATACTCACTGCCTTCAGTTGCTCGGGTTAAAGATTGGCTGGTGCCGATTTTTGATAGAAACGGAGCAAGCTCAAAATTTCCAATTTTAAATTTTGCAGTCACACCGTCACGAACATAGATTTCTCGATCCCAAACTTGGTGACCGTCGTTGATTACGGCACCCATTCCCCATTGAAATGAATGACGACCAATGATGTATGTCGCTGTGTCAGAATATAGAGTCATATTAAATTGAGTGAGCTGAAGGGGCGATGATCCTTCCTCATTGGTGTTATAGTAGTAGATGGCATTTGCCATGCTGGAAGGGCCGCTTCCATGTTTATTTGTAGTGGATGAGTCTCCTAATCTTCCACCACGTCCATAACCTGTAGTCATTTCCGCTTTAAACGTGGAAGAATCATTAACAATGATTTCTGGGGCCAATCTTAGGAGGTATGATTGGAATCGTGCTGTTGCGTGTTGGCCAGGAGCTAAAGGAGCTTCTTCAGTACCAGCACCTGTTGTGGTCTGCTCTTTTTCTTGTATTCGTCTAAAGCTTTCAATCATGGCAGTATCTACGCCAAAGACACCATGCCAATCCATTGGAAGGGCCAGAGCATCGAAAGAGGCAAGAGAACAAATGGCCACTAAAAATAATAATTTTTTCACTTGTGTCATCCTAGTAAAATATAAGAGCTTGATAAAATTTAACTTACTATATAGGGTCAAGAAATATTAGTCAAAACAACACAATGCAGAAAACGACGATAAAAAAAATAATTATTAAATCAGCTCTCGGGGTATTTTTCGTTGCCTTGGTGATGTTTCTCTGGATTGTAAATGTCGTCAGTGATTTTAGTTTTGAAAGTTGGATTACGAAGGATGAAGTAACACAGCAGCTTGAAGTTCCAATCGAGTTCGAAAAAGATAGTTCGATCAATACTTCGCACTTTAATATTTTCAGTTCTTTTTTTGTTCAGGATTTCAATCGCAGTGATGTGAATAACTCGGTAAATATTCCCAAAATAGATCTCAAGGAATCAATCAAGCTACAAAAATTCTATCAAAATGACTGTGCTGAGCTTAACTGTTATCAGCACAGAACCAATTTGAATGGGTTGCCTTCACATCTATGGAAAACGCTTATCACCATTGAAGATTCTCGTTTTCTTGATCACCAAGGCGTCGATTTTTTCTCCATTTTTCGAGCGGCGGTTAAGAATCTGCTCACCCTGCGTTTAAAAGAAGGAGCTTCCACACTCACTCAGCAGCTGGTGAAAAATTTGTTTTTAAGTTCTGAGAAAACATTCTATAGAAAAATTAAAGAGGCCATTATTTCTCTTTATCTTGAGGCCAAATTCGAGAAGAAGGATATTCTTGAAATCTACTTGAATGAGGTCTACTGGGGCTCACTTCAAGGAGTAAAGATAAGGGGAGTCTTTGCGGCCTCGCTCTATTATTTTAATAAACCTCCTCTTCAGTTACAGAACTACGAATCGGCAATTTTGATTGCTCTTTTAAAAGGGCCAAACTTCTACGGCCCGATGAAACATTCTCTAGTTTTAAAAACGCGCGTTTCTGCTTTATTTAAAAAATTGCGTGAGGGAGAATATTTTGCCAATGAAAATTTAAAAGAATGGACTGATGCTTCGTGGAAAAAATGGTTAGCACAATTGGAAAGCAATAATGAGATTGAAGGGCACAAATGTTTTGAGGAAATCGGCCGGCATAAAGATTATTTGAGTTATGACTCATATGTATTTTGTGTAAATGCAAAGTCCATGTTGCGGAAACTTTCCCGCGAGCACTCTCAGGTTGGTTGGAGTATCACGGGACAAATTTACAATTTGGCCAATGGTAAAACTTCCGCTTACTACTCAAGGTATGAACGTGATTTGTCTAAAGCGTTGAAAGAGGAAAATCACAGCATCGGATCCATCATCAAACCCATTGTTTTTGACGTGCTGATTGATCTGGGTCTTGATCCCAATAAAGAAATAGAATTAAAAAAAATTACTTTAAATTTGCCATCTGGCCCATGGTCACCCAAAGAATCTGGCAATGTGGAGTGGGGAAAACAAATAATGGCCATTGATGTTCTTCGCAAATCTATGAACAACCCCATTATTGATTTGGCCCAAAAAAGCGATTTTAGTAAAGTTGAAGAAGGCCTCAAGAGTTATTTTCCCGATATTCTACCAATTGCCAGCTACCCCTCTCAACTCCTTGGCACTATTGAATTATCTCTCGATGCTGTAATCAAAGTTTATTTTCAGTTCTTAAAGAGAGATTGCCTGCGTTTTAATGAGGGGAAATTTTCTCTGATCGGCGCCATGGCCGACCCATCCTTGACCACTGTGGCCCATCGGGTGAATCGCGATCTGAAGCAGATGCGCTTTTTTGGAAAGACCGGAACCACCAACTTTGGCCAAGATAATTGGTATGTCTTCATCACCGGCGAGCTTTTGGGAGTCATCTGGGTCGGAAACGAAACAGTCAGAAAGAACGAAGACACCAAAACATATGGAAGCAGCACGGCCTTTGAATTGTTCCAAGATTGGATCTTTGAACGGGGACGAAGGTTTTCAGACGTAGACTGTGCCACGGTGCGAGACGGCGCCAAGATGCCGGAGAACAATCTTGCCTTATAAGGCGCAGGATTGTATAAAATACATCAGGTTATTCGAAATTGTGTTGGGGTGTCGTCAAGTGGTAAGACTGCAGATTTTGATTCTGCCATTCGTAGGTTCGATCCCTACCACCCCAGCCATTTAATCTTTTTCCTTTGCATAGTTTTGCTACACCGGAGGGTACGTGAAGAGAATTGTTCTTGTCTCTGGAACTTCTAACCCGGGATTATCAAAGAAAATTTCAGAGTACTTAGATGTGCCTCTGGTTGATCCGCAACTTGTTCGTTTCGCAAATGGCGAAATTTTTTGCGAAATTGAGAAAAACGTTCGCGGCGCTGATGTTTTTGTAATTCAGTCAACCTGCCCACCCGCCAACGACACCTTGATGGAACTGCTCATTATGATCGATGCCTTAAAACGTGCATCGGCCATGTCGATTACTGCCGTCATTCCTCATTATGGTTACGCCAGACAAGATCGCAAAGTGAGTCCTCGAACACCTATCTCAGCTAAATTGGTTGCCGATTTGTTGACCATTGCAGGTGCCTCTCGTGTGGTTACGATGGACTTGCACGCAGGACAAATTCAAGGTTTTTTCAATATCCCTTTTGACAATATTTATGCTTCTCCCGTGCTGATTGATTACATTCATAGAGAACTTTTTAGTGAAACAACCATCTTTGTTTCACCAGATGCTGGAGGCGTTGAGCGTGTTCGTCACTTTGCCAATAAGCTGAAGACTGACATCGCCATGATTGATAAGCGTCGGACGGCTAAAAATGTCGCCAAGGCCATGAACATCATTGGTGAAATCAGCGGTAAGGAATGCATCATTATTGATGACATGATCGACACAGCTGGTACTTTGATTGAGGCCTGTAAAGTTTTGAAGGAGAAAGGTGCCACCAAAGTTTATGCTTGTGCTACTCACCCTGTGTTTAGTCCACCAGCTTTGGAAAGAATCAAAAAATGCGATGAGCTTGATCGCGTGATTGTGACTGATACAATTCCCTTATCAGAAGAAGGCCATAAAATTGACAAGATCGTGGTTCTCTCAACGGCTGAAATTCTTTCTAAGGCCATTCACCGAACTTTCAACAACGACTCGGTAAGCTCTCTTTTTATATAGAGATGTCCATGCCCAAACTGATTGTTGGTCTCGGAAATCCTGGCAGTAATTACAGTAAAACTCGTCATAATGTTGGCTGGATGGCACTTGAAAAATTTGCGCAAGTTAAAAATATTTACTGGCGAGATAAGTTCAAAGGTTCCTATGCGGAATTTGCGCTCAGGGGTGATAAGATTTTTTTGCTTAAGCCAAAAACTTTCATGAATCTAAGCGGCGAAAGCGTTGTTGATCTTGCCCAATTCTATAAAATTGCGACACAGGATATTTTAGTATTGCACGACGAACTCGACATCCCGTTTGGAACGCTGGCCCTTAAAAATGGTGGTGGCGCTGCGGGACATAATGGACTTAAGTCCATCATTGAAAAAACTGGAACTCCAGATTTTAAACGGCTGCGGATTGGGATTGGCCGTCCGATACATCCTAATATGCCTCCGGCCTCATATGTACTCTCAAACTTTGACAGCGAAGAAGAAAAATTACTCGATGATCTCTTATCTTTGGCCTCGGAAGCGATAAATTGCTATATCAATGAAAATTTTGAGAAGGCCAGTAGCTTATTTAGTCGAAAATCGGTCGTTCCAATCGTGCTCTAGGAGTTGCTATGTCATTAAATTGCGGGATTGTTGGTTTACCAAATGTGGGAAAATCAACCATATTTCAGGCGATCACATCCGCCCCAGCAGAGGCCGCCAATTACCCATTTTGTACCATTGAACCTAACGTTGGGATTGTCGCGGTAACTGATGAACGTTTAGATAAACTCAGCGAGCTTTTTCATCCCCAAAGAGTCCTCCCTGCCGTGGTGGAATTTGTCGATATTGCAGGCCTGGTGAAAGGCGCCTCAAAAGGTGAAGGACTCGGCAATCAGTTTTTGGGCCATATCAGAAGTGTCGATGCGATTGTTCATGTTGTGCGGTGTTTTGATGATCACAACATTATCCATGTGAATGGAAAAGTTGATCCACTCAATGATATCGAAACTATCAATATTGAATTGGCGCTGGCGGATTTGGAAGTCGTTGAAAAACGTCTTGCTAATATTCCGAAACTTTTAAAAACTCAAAATAAAGAAATTTTAACCAAAGCAAAAGTGCAGGCCCCCATTCTCGAAAGGTTGGTTAAAAGTCTGAGCGAAGGTATTCCCGCGCGCAAGACGGATATCTCTCCCGAAGAAGCATTGGCCATAAAAGATCTCAATCTCATCACACTTAAAAAGATGCTGTATCTTTGCAATGTTGATGAGGCCCATATCAATGTCGACAACGATCATATTAAGCAAGTGCGCGAGTATGGCGTGAAGAATGATGAAGAGGTTTTCAAGATCTGTGGAAAACTTGAAGCGGAAGTTTCCAATTTTTCTACTCCAGAAGAACGAAAGCAATTCTTATCAGAGATGGGACTCTCAACGACAGGTTTGGCACAATTAACCACTATCGCCTATAGAATGCTCGGGCTGATGACCTATTTTACAGTTGGTGAAAAAGAGGTGCGAGCTTGGACCTTTGAACGTGGTTATAAGGCGCCGGAATGTGCAGGTATAATTCACACTGATTTCCAAAAAGGATTTATTCGCGCTGAAGTTTATCATTACGATGATATCGTTCAGTACAAAACTGAGGCGAAGGTTAAAGAGGCGGGTAAATTTAGACTAGAAGGAAAAGAATATGTCGTGAAAGACGGCGATATTATGCACTTTCGTTTTAACGTCTAAGTCCTCTTATGTCTCCAGAACTCCCGTTGCAAAATCTAAGGTTGCCTTAGGCAGGGTGGCCTTCTTTTCATAGAGAAGATTGTAGAAAAAGAGATTTCGATAGATATATTTTACGTAATTATTTGTCTCATCATATGGAATCAGCTCCATAATAAGCATCGGGTTTTCCTTAAATTTATCCAAAACACTGCTCCATCGATTAACTCGACTTGTGCCGGCGTTGTACGCGGCGAGAGCGTAAATCACATTGCCTCCATAATAACTAATGAGATGCTTTAAATACTTGGTGCCGACTTTGACGTTGGCATCTGGATGTAAAAGCTTTCGGCTTGTCATCCCTCTTTGCACAAGGCGACCAGTTTGTGGCATGATCTGCATAAGCCCGATGGCACCGGCATTTGAAAGCGCCCTCTCTTGAAAAGCACTTTCCTGACGAATCAATGAAAGAACTAAATATTGCATATCAGATGTTGTATTTTTCTTCACTAAATTAATATATTTCAGTGGGAAAGAAGTTTTCAAAGTTTCAATTGAGGTATCGCCGTGGTTGAGTGCGTGAATTTTTTGTAAATTAGAAAAAAGGTGAATAAGACCGTTATTTTCCGCTAAAACTTTTGAAAGATATTGAGTTTCAAGAACTATCCCATCATGCTTCGAGCGGTCCTGCGCGTCTGTGACACTCAGGTTTTTTAAAATTGTTTTTACTTCTAAATCAGAGAAGCTGTGATTGCCGAGTTTTAGCCAAACCGCCAGGCGTTTGTAATGATCTTGAGAGTGTGGAGCAGTCTGTTTTTTTGAGAGATGGGTGTTTGGCTTGAGATACATGGTTCGTGCCTTGTTCACGCCGGCCTCATTTCCCTTGAGTGCCTGATATCGGCCAATTGCTGCGATTGAGTAGAAATCAAAAGGATGATTCGCAATGAGGGATTCATAGAGTGCTAAAGCTTTAGGGACGTCTTCTTCACTCTGCTTTGCCACCCAATATTTTAGTCGTGGTGACAGCTCTTTAAAATGTTCAATCAGTTTATTTTCCTCGATCAAAGACGCGATATTTTTGGCATCACCTTGCATGATGGCCAAAATGAGAGGATAAAAAATTGCATCATAATCGGGGCCTTGACCATTAATGAGCGTGTTGTAGGTAAAGAGATCTTTGGCCTCATTGTTAAATTGATTAATAATGAGAAAGCGCCCGGTTTTATTTAAAGTTTGACTAATAAAACGATCATGCAAAAAATCACGATTTTGATGAAGATAAGAAATAAAATATTTCGTATTGTTGCTTATGTCTTCCTGGCCATCACGATTCATTAATCCGAGGGACATGGAGTTGATTTCACTTTTGAAGGAGCTGAAGTTGAGCTGGTTATCCATTTTCTTATAGAGATAATTGGTTATGGCGGGATCAATTTCAATATTTTCGATAAGCTCATTATTGGGGATAAGGAGATCACTACTCATAAGTTTATTTATCCATACTGAAATCTTCTGATAATTCTTAGTATTATTTTTTTGTTTCTTAATCAGGTCCACAAGTTGCTCTGGGTTGCCTTTTACAATGTACTCGCTCAAATACTTGAGGGTGTTGTCTGTAATTTCGGCGGTGGAATCCTGAAGCGTGTAGGCGAAGACATTGGAAACGCATTGGCGGGTATAGATTTCCTGAAATTCCTTTTCCAGGAAATCATTCGCTTCGGATTTGGCATTAAGCGAGCAATTCGCCAGATCAGTAGATTTACTTGCCACCAGCGTACCGAGTTCTTGCAGAGTGGGATTCAGCTTGGCAAAAGGAGTGTTTTTTAGTGATGATCGGAGTGCCGCAATTTGCCCTGTTCCTATGTGAGTTTTGTTTTTTAAAAATTCAACGATATTTTCCCCGGCAGAAATAGATCTTCCATCAATGCCGGTGCCAGCAAGCGCGAAAACGGGTAGAAAGCACAATGTAATGTACATTACGTACCTGTACAAATGACCTCCATTTCATTCTGTACAAGATTAGATCGAATTAAATCTGTCTTGAATCTCAGTCAACTTCCTGTTTATTTCATTTAAGACGACCTTCTTGTCATCCGGGACAACCATGCTTAGATTTGCTAGGTAGGTGTTTACTTCACTTAGGTAGACTAGATCTTTTTTATAATTTTCTTGAATTTGCTCAAAGGTCAAATTGAACTCTTCTGCAACTTCTGTAAAATAATCGCCTTTACGAAAAAATAAACGACCTGGGTTATCGCCTGCTCGCACTGCGCGAAAAAACTTCATCAACTTATAGAGTGGCCCGGCTATTTTGTGACTGAAGAAAATGCAAATCACAAAAATCATTCCCGTGAAACCGACTTGCCACAAACTCAAAATAACTAATAACTCATGACGTGTTTTCGGAAGTCGTGCGGCGATATCTTTCGAAACTTGCGCATTTTTTTCAATAATTTCTGTCAGCACATCGTAGATAACCAGCGGATAGATTAAGCTCGAAATAAAAACGATAAGACATACGAAGATGCTAAATTTCAATTGAAACGCGGGATTTACGAGATAAATTCTTCTTTTGTTAATACCCACCTAAAGAACTCCACATGTAACATAAACCAGGGCAATCCTTAATATTTTAAATCAAGGTAGAACTCTTAGCTATGACAAAATTCTTCCATATTCATTAAAGACAAATGTTTAAGCTTCTGTTTCGGTTTATAATAGATTCTATGAGTAATCGTCTGGTGGATGTTATTGGTGAGCAATTTGACTTTGGTTTCACAGGAAAAACTAATGTCCTTGATCGCCGTTCAAATCAATTTTTAGGGGTCATTTATCAGATAGATGGAATGGTTGTGAAGTGTTCCTACAAGGGCGCTAGCGGCAAAAATGGCCTGCTTCGCGCGCTCTATGACTCGCTCATGTTGACCACCATAAGATACGTCTCTGAGCCTGAAATACTTGAGGAATCCATTTCAGAATTTAGCCTTTCAAAGCCAGATATGTTGCGTGAGTTGCAAGAATTTTTAAAAGACAACCAAGAAAGTCAGAAATTGAAACCACCTGGGCATCTTAAATTAGTCATATCACCCACTTTTTTTATTAGTGGGCCGCCTGTTTTGCCTCGAGAATTTGATCTGCTAAAACTATTGACGGAATATGCAAAAGTCAGTGATATATACTCCAATTCGGATAAGCAAGAGAACGAGGTTACTCAAGGGCTGATCGGTCTACGAAGGAAAGGGGCCATTAGCGTTGTGAGTGACACTTAGAGAGGAGATGATCACATGAGGACTCAGAAACACAATCAAGGTGAATTGAAGACGCTGTCAGTTAAGATTGAGAAAGACGTTGTTGAAACCGTCGAAAAAATGGCCAAAAATGCAGGCATTCCTGTCGATGAGCTAGTTGTTGTGGCCCTTAAAAGATTTAAATCTTCACATGCAGAGCTTGAGAATAAAGTTCCCAAACTCGACTAGTATTCAAAATTGACCCATTGAGCAAAAAGGGTTGGGATACGTTGTTTCTCGTGTTAAAGCAGCTTTTTGCTTTGACTAGATTTCATAATTATTTTACATAGTGATCAATAAATATTAACTCAGCACAAGGAAAAACAGATGAGGAAAATTCTGAGCATCCTAATTGGACTACTCGCTCCTGCCATGGCGATGTCAAGTGAAGTGGATTTAAAAATCCCTGAACTGACAAACACGTTTGAATTTTTTGGCCAAACAGTAACTGGCAATACGTTGTTGTTGCTCGGCTTACTTGTTGTGGCCTTAGGTATGATTTTTGGTGTGGTGGAATTCATCAAGATCAAAAAGCTTCCCGCCCACAAGTCGATGCTCGAAATTTCAGACCTCATTTATGAGACATGTAAAACTTACCTTTTTCAGCAAGGCAAAATGCTCGTCATTATGGAGCTGATGATCGGCGCCTGCATGATTTATTATTTTGGCGTTTTAAAGCAAATGGAAGCCGCCAAAGTTGTGCTGATTCTCTGTTGGTCAGTTCTTGGTATTCTTGGTTCTCTCGGAGTTGCGTGGTTTGGAATTCGCATTAACACCTATGCCAATAGCCGTACCGCTTTCGCGTCTCTCCAAGGCAAACCATACGCCGTTATGAACATTCCCCTTACCTCAGGCATGAGCATTGGTGTTCTTCTTATCTGTGTAGAACTTGTCATGATGCTTTTCATTCTGCTTTTTATTCCTCGTGAGTCGGCTGGAGCTTGCTTTATTGGATTTGCCATTGGTGAATCTTTGGGTGCATCAGTTCTGCGTATTTGCGGTGGTATTTTCACCAAGATTGCAGACATTGGTTCCGACCTCATGAAAATCGTTTTCAATATTAAGGAAGATGATGCACGAAATCCTGGAGTAATTGCCGACTGTACTGGCGACAATGCTGGTGACTCTGTTGGACCTACTGCTGATGGTTTCGAAACATATGGCGTTACTGGTGTGGCACTCATTAGCTTTATCGTTCTCGCTGTTGGAATGGGCTTAGGCCCAGATGGAAAATTGGCCTTAACCCCTAATGGTGGAGTCCTCCAGGCGAATTTGATCGTATGGATCTTTGCAATGCGTATTCTTATGGTTGCAACTTCCATTTTCTCTTATCTATTGAATGGTTTGATTTCTAGAGCAAGATTTGGAAATGCTGACCATTTTGACTTTGAAGCACCCTTAACCTCATTGGTTTGGCTTACATCGTTCATTTCAATGGCAGTAACGTTTTGGGTTAGTAATCTTCTTCTGGGCAATATGGCAGAAGGGCTGTGGTGGAAACTTTCAACCATTATCAGCTGCGGAACTTTGGCTTCAGCACTTATTCCTGAGCTGACCAAAATCTTTACTTCTTCTAAGTCTGCTCACGTTGACGAAATTGTAACAGCTTCACGCGAAGGTGGCCCTTCTCTGAACATTCTCGCGGGTCTCGTTGCTGGAAATTTTGGTGCCCTATGGACCGGTCTGGCAATGGTAGGTTTGATGTTTGTTGCTTATCTGACAAGTCAGATGGGCTTAGACACCATCATGGTTTATCCTACAGTGTTTGCCTTTGGTCTCGTTGCTTTCGGCTTTTTAGGGATGGGCCCTGTAACAATCGCCGTAGACTCTTATGGCCCTGTTACCGACAATGCGCAGTCAGTATTTGAATTGTCTCAAATTGAATCTCTTCCAGGAATTAAGGCAGAACTCAAAAAAGATTTCGGAATAACTGCAAATTTTGAACAAGGGAAACAATACCTTGAGGAAAATGATTCAGCTGGTAATACTTTTAAGGCCACTGCTAAACCGGTTCTTA
>JAHFAA010000401.1 GCA_023250775.1 Bdellovibrionales bacterium | reverse complement strand
TTCCAATGACGATATAAAAATTTGGGAAAGTTTGGTGGCCCGTTCATTTGGATTAATCTTGGTCACCGGGCCTACGGGATCAGGCAAGACCACGACGCTTCAGACCTCGCTCAACTTTATTGCTTCGCCTGATATTAATATTTGCACGGTGGAAGACCCGATTGAGATTGTGAATGAGCAGCTGGCGCAAATGCAGGTCAATCCCGAAATAAGTTTATCCTTTGGTAATGCCGTTCGAGCGTTCCTGCGGCAAGACCCCGATGTCATTATGGTGGGCGAGATTCGTGATCAGGACACAGGTGAAATGGCGATTCAAGCGTCGCTCACAGGCCATCTTGTTTTATCCACCTTGCATACCAACTCGGCCTTGGCCTCGATTACGCGACTGATTGATTTAAAAGTGGAGCCGCATCTTCTGAGCGCTTCCTTAATTGGTCTGATGGCCCAGCGACTGGTGCGAGTTCTTTGTCCCCATTGCAAAGAGAAAGTCCCTCCCAATCTGGATTTGTGGAAGGCCCTGATCGGCCCCTATAATGTCCCAACTCCGCAGAACGTTTATCATGCCAAAGGCTGCCGTGAGTGTCGAAACACCGGGTATTACGGACGGATCATCGTCTATGAATTGGTGCGAGTGATTCCCGAGTTACGCGAGGCCATTCGTCCGGGAGTGACTTTGCAAGAGCTTGAGCTTCTGATGCGTGGAAAATATTTACCCCTGCGTTTGAATGCTGTTCAGAAAGTTCTGCAAGGAAAAACCTCTATCGAGGAAGTGGTCACCATCGTTATTTAATTTCTTCATTTAATTTCTTGGCAATTTTCCGCCACCTGAAATAATTCCATTCCTTTGGAAACTGAGGCTGAGGCACAATGATTGATAATATAACAATCTTCCTGGGCCACCAAAGGTTCAAGGGCACGCGAGAAAGTGCTTTCATCGCTGATACGTTTAAAATTTAAAAAGGTTGCCAGCTTTTCACCTTTTTTCACTAGCTCGCCGGCAGCTTTGTGAAAATGCACCAGCCCACCCATGGGCGCATAAATTGTGCGATAGTCTTTGAGAAGAAGATGGCGCTGAACCGGCCGCTCGAAGGTGAATTGTTCCGAGGCCTCGATCATTCCCTGGCCTTTCAAGTAATGCAGAATATGCTGGGCATCTTCATGGCCTTTGTCTAAATTGACCAGCTCTTCACTGCCAAGTTCAAGCGTGTAACTTTCAAAATCCAAAGGAATTTCCTTGCCCAGAGCTTTGAATTCCCGCTGCAGCTGAACCCAAGGCGTGAAAGTCGCTTCGTCCATCGCCTGGGCAAATTCATTGGGGATATTTAAGACAAAAGGAAAGTGAAAATTAACCACAGATTTTTTTTGGTATAAGGCGGAATAGATATAGCGGGTGGATGCCGGCCCGGTGTGGAGATCTAAAACAATATCCGCCGGCGCGGCGACTTTTTGTAAAAAGAGAAAGAGCTTTTTATTTTCATTTTCTCCTTTTTTGCTCAGATAACTTTCAAGATTTTTTAAACTTTGAAAAAGAAAATTTTTATAATCGCGTTTAATTTTTTCCCAGGGACGGTCAGAATTTGAGGCGACAAAAGATTTTAAACTTCCTCCGATCTGCTCTTCCGGTCGCGCCATCACATCTTCATAACATCTGTTCCAGTTGTGCCCGGTGATAGGGTTGAAACGTCCGTAGGTATAGGCGCCAATTTTGCTGTTTGTTGCTGCTGGATTGGCAAGGGGAATAAAAGTTAAGGTGCCTTTAAAGGGGTGATTGATGAAGTATTCCATGAGATGAAAAATAACCGCATTGCCCTGAAGCTCCGCTCCGTGGACCGAAGCTTGAATATGCACATGAGGGCCTTCCTGACCGCTGTCGATTCTAAAAAGCGAGAGAGAAACTTTGTCGCCACTGGGAAGTTCTTTTATTGGGTAGTCGACGCGATCAAGTTTGTTCATTCTGCTATCCTCTTAGCGTAAGGCATTTTCCAATGTCAGACCGGCATTGGTTTTTTCATCACGATATTTCACGATCAAGGCACATTGGGCGGAGAGGCCCATCTTGTGCGCCCAGGGACGGGCCGATCCGAGAGAATCAAGGGGGCGGGTGCCGGGAATAACCACGGCATACTCAGGGATAAAGTGGCCGGGGTGGAGAACTTGTTCGTTGACACAATCATACACAGGAGTTCCGCGCGAGAGCACCACACCCGGGGCAATCACGGCACCTTTCTTGACCAGGATGCCTTCGACAATGACCGAGCCGGCACCGACAAAACAGTCATCTTCGATGACCACAGGAGTTTGACCAACCGGTTCAAGTACGCCGCCGATTTGCACGCCGGCCGAGAGATGAACGCGCTTGCCAATTTGGGCGCAAGAGCCGAGCAGCACGTGGCTATCAACCATAGTTCCCTCGTCAACATAAACGCCGATGTTGATGTAGGACGGCGGCATGATGATCACGCCTTTGGCAAGATAGCTTCCTCGCCTGACCGCTGAACCGGCCGGAACAAAGCGGATGCCGTCCTCGGCGCGAAATTGCCGAACAGGCAGCGTGTGCTTGTCGACGTAGTCGCCCATCTGTTGCAGCGAGCCTGTGCGAAAGGCCTTGATGATGGCCTCTTTGACAAAGGGGTTGGGTAGCCACTGGCCATCTTCAAAATAGGCACTGCGAATTTCGCCTTTTTCAAGTTGCTCCAAAATTCTGCTGATATCTTCGTCGGCCATAAAAACACTCCTGATTCATTTATGTTTTGAAAACCAAAGTCTGACTTCCTGATCGGCCTTGAGTAAAGGTTCGACATTGGTCAGGTCTTCGTGTGAAAGAGGTGGACGTAAACAGGGAGAAGCAATTTGTTTTTGCTCGAACATCAGACGCTTCACGGGAACGGGATTGGAGGCGATGAAGAGGACATTGCTCCATTCACCCCATTGGAGGACTTCTTGATTTTTTCTCTTTAAGGCCAGCTCCACATAGCGATGAGTTTCTTTCGGCCAGGCATTGCTTGCCACCGAAACAAGTCCCTCGCAGCCGAGGGGCACGAAGGAACAAAGCAGGGCATCGTCGCCGCTATAGATTTGCACGCCAGGCCCACTGATTTCTTTATATCTTTTGAAGTCGTGCTCTTTACCTGAGGCCTCCTTAATCGCCCAAAAATTGGGATGGCCTTTTAATTTCTCAACCGTTTCGAAATGTAAGGAGACGGCACTTCGTCCTGGAATGTTATAAAGCATGCAGGGTTTTTTGACCGCATCCATCAGCGCCTTGAACCAATAATACTGTCCCATCACTCCCGGTTTGGCGTAGAGAGGAACCACCATCAGATAAGCGTGAATGGGAAATTGATTTAAAAAGCTCAGCCAGTTGAGAGTTTCTTTTAAGTTAATGCCACCCACTCCCACCATCACCGGAACAGAGGGGGAAAGGGCCATGGTGAACTCGACAATTTTACGTCGTTCTGATTCATCGAGATTGAGGGCCTCACCCGTGCTGCCCAAAATGAGCAAACCATTTTTGGCCTCTTCTTGCGTACGAATTAATTTTTGTAAAGTTGGATAGTCGACGGCGCCGTCCTTCGTCAGAGGTGTGACCACCGCGGTCCAAAGAGGGTAAGAGCGAACATTCATGTATTATCCTTTTTTTGGTCCCATCGCCATGGCAACAATTTGTTCAAAGGGCCAGAGACCGTAAAGCTTTTTGGATTCATAATTTTGCAGCAGAAAATCCAGCGCCCAAATCGCGCCTTGAGCAAAGATGGTGCGATCAAGCGCCTGGTGTTGG
>JAHFAA010000400.1 GCA_023250775.1 Bdellovibrionales bacterium | reverse complement strand
TATCCAATAAAGCATTTCTTTGTGTTTCTCATAAATCGGATAAACCGCGAGATTTTTCTCTCTATAAAACCAAATGGCGAGCGTAATCAATAAACAAGAAAATAAAATCAGAGAGCCCATCATATACCCGAAGTGCAACGTTCGATCCATAAGGTCTGATATCTCAGTGCCTACAGTGGTTGTCGCCACAATGACGGTCCAATAAAAAGCAGGATGAAATTTTTTGGACATGAGCTGGGCGATAAGAATCAATATAAAAAAACTCATTGTAATAGCAAGGCTTGTCCAATAACCAAGATCGCACGTCATCGACAAAAAATCGCCCGATGTTTCGCCAAGTGTCGTCGCAAAAATCTTCATAATCCAAAAATAGGCCGTAATTTGCGCAACCTTATTAAATTTTTCTGTCATGCAGATATCCCTTGTATTCAAGTTGTCGGATTTATAAAAACACGGGGGAGACGATAAGACAATATTAACATCGCCCTCATCCATTCGTATAATTTATTTATATTTTAAAAAATCCTGCCCTGCCCCGCTCATGATTTCCTGGACTCTACTTGATGTGATGTTCAATCATGTTGGGAACAAAATACAGCAGGAAACGGAAGGAGGGGAAATTGATCCGTCGATGGCGTAAATGGCGGAAAAAATAATGATGACTTACCCAATGGGTGCAATGGTATTACTCATTAGTCGAGTGAATTACACATCAGAAAAGTCAAAAAGTTAATCTTATACTACTGTTTATAAGCTATATCATTTATCTAGCAGTATTCTACTTGTATGAGAAACCAAAGATAAAAAAATCCCTATAAGGATGCCCCAGATTAGATCAATAGTAACTGTGACCAAAAATGTTCCAAGTAATGTAATCATTTCACTTTTGGATTGTCTTAATAACTTTAGAAACGAATGCCATTCACTCATGTTATAGGCGACCAGAACTAAAATTCCAGCCAAACATGCCAATGGAATATATTTAACCCATGCTCCTAAAAAAAACATGACCAACAACAAAAAAATAGCATGAACAATACCGGCCACAGGCGTCCTTCCCCCGCTATTGACATTCGTTGCTGTTCTTGCGATTGCTCCCGTAACGGGAATACCACCAAAAAGCGGTGACGTGATATTGGCAACTCCCTGAGCAATAAATTCCATATTAGGCCGGTGCTTTCCTGCAATCATTCCATCTGCGACCACCGCTGAAAGTAAAGACTCTATCCCACCCAAAAGGGTGATCGCAAAGATCGATGGAATTAATGGAATGATTATTTCAAGACTGACTTTTGGAATTATAGGACGTGGGAAAT
Organism: Bdellovibrionales bacterium; assembly: GCA_023250775.1. Taxonomy (GTDB): domain Bacteria; phylum Bdellovibrionota; class Bacteriovoracia; order Bacteriovoracales; family Bacteriovoracaceae; genus GWA2-49-15. Next base: position 2,467 of record JAHFAA010000400.1, on the reverse strand, counting down.
AATGAGGAATCTCGCCAAATCGACTACCGATAGTATCAACCGGAAGTTTTAAAAAATAAGCGGCCAAGGCAGATAAAACCAAAGCAATTAGCGGACCAGGAATTTTTTGATTAAATTTCTTCCAAACAATAATCAGGATAACTGTACTGACACTGATTAAAAAAGCTTCGGGGTTAATAGTGGTTATGTGTTGGCCCAATTGGATCCACTTTTGAAAAAATTCCGGTGAAACACTACCCATATTTAGACCCAAGAAATCTTTGATTTGGGATGAAAATATAATGACTGCAATACCACTGGTAAAACCAACAACCACGGGCAGCGGAATGAATTTAATCATTGACCCAACTCGTAGAAGGCCCAAAATTGTCAAAAACACACCTGCCATGAAGGTGGATATATATAACCCTTCTAGACCAAACTTCTGCACAATACCATAAACAATGACTACAAAGGCCCCTGTAGGGCCAGCAATCTGTACCTTGCTTCCGCCCAGGACTGAAACAATAAAACCGCCAATAATAGCGGTAATGATGCCCTTTTCCGGAGATGCACCCGATGCAATGGCAAAAGCGATTGCCAAAGGTAAAGCCACAACGCCAACAATAATGCCGGCAATGCAGTCTGTATAAAACAACGAAAGAGAGTACTCTTTATGTTTGATTAATGAAATAAGTTTTGGTTTAAGCATAACTGTATTTTCTTGTATATTTTTATTATTTTATACAAAAAAATTAAAAAAATAAAACCTCTGCAACTTACGCAGTTACAGAGGTTTCTGTCGACGAGAAAACTGGGGTCTGTTGCTTGGCGGAAGTGAAATCCACGAACCTCCTGTAGCGCAATTAGTTATGAGATTGCATGCCAGACGCTACGGCGTTTTACAGGCCTCTGTCGACCTGCCGCTCCTCGAAATACCAAGCAACGAACCCGATCCACCAATTAATGTCATACGCGAAACTCTTCGGGTGAAGAATTTCATGACCTCGCATCCGGACGAAACCTGTCTCTCCGCGGCCGCTAAATTAACCCTCCCCAGAAAACGCATTTCAAAACTCCTCACAATCGCTAACAACCTACCAGTTGATTATATCGAAAAAATTCAAGACTGCAATAATCCTCTAATCCTTCGCCAGCTTAACATCAGGCGCTTATTCTATACTGAGCCTAAGCCAATTATGAGCTCTTTGTGAACCTAATTTTTCAATCACCTTTTTGCCTCGATGGGCACTTGACTGAGCCATAAGAGCAAAACACGCAACAATCCCCTTCTTGCGGCTTTAACCTAACCCCACAATTGGTACATTGATAGAAAAACTGACAGTAACCAGTTGGCATGACTTCTTCTTTTTCAAAACTACATTTGGGACATCTAATAATTGATTTTAATTTCATCTTAGTTATTGATCCAATAACTGTTCAAATCTTTTAATATCATTCGTCGGAAATTGACATTGATAATTTTTGCAAACATAAGCTGTTGTCTGGCCACCTAAAGCCTTCTGGTTTTCAACAAATGGAACGAGCGAAATAATATTCTTGGCCGCTTCATCAGAAAGCGGTTTTAAGATAACAACCTTATTGGGAATAAAACGGGCATAAAGAATCTTGAGCATATCTCTTGTGTGTTGATCTTCCATTTCTCCCACGATTACTATTTCTCGTGTGGGACCAAGCGCGAAATCTAATCCTATTAATGATTGGGCACTGGAAGACAATTCCTGACCGAAGGTCTTAAATAATTGTTCGGCTTTTTTCTCCCAATCTCTATTTAAGGTCAATCTCCCCATGCGGAGCAAATCCAAAGCTGCTATTGAATTCCCCGAAGGGATAGCCCCGTCGTAAACTTCTTTTGCACGAAAAAGAAGTTTTTCTGCATCCGTCGCTGTAAAAAAGAATCCGCCTTCTTTATCATCCCAAAAAAGTTTAATCATATCTTCAGTCAGACGCTTTGCTTCTTTCAAATAAACTTCATTAAACGTCGCTTCATAAAGATCAACGAGCCCGTGAATAAAAAACGCATAATCTTCAATTGTGCCTAAAATACTTATCTCGCCATCGCGATAACGATGAAATAATCTGCCATCCTTTCGTACAAGATTCCTCAAAATAAATTGAACGGATTTCTCGGCAGCTTCACGATAACGCGGATCATCCAGTACCCTTGAACCAAAAGCTAGGCTTGAAATCATCAGCCCATTCCAATCAACTAATACTTTATCGTCTTTATGAGGTCTTGGTCTTAACTCACGAGCTTCAAGGAGTTTCTTTTTGGCTTGTTTCAAAATATTCTCGATCTCATCGGAAGTTTTATTAAACTGCTTGGCGGTTTCTTCTAAATCGTGAGAGACATAAAGAATATTTTTCCCCGAGAACTCTCCGGAAGCATTGCCGCCGGACTCAACGCCAAAATAATAATCAAAAACTTCAGTGTCATTTCCTAAAATATCTTTAATCTCCTTTTCCC
>JAHFAA010000034.1:5872-14563 GCA_023250775.1 Bdellovibrionales bacterium | reverse complement strand
GAAACGCGCTCAGGTACTTGCTCAGTCGGTTCATACTCTCTTTAGTATCTTGCCATTCGAAGAGGTGTGGTTTCGCTCTCATGGCGTGAAAAATATTGTTAGCGTGCCTCATCCCCTTATGCGTCGTTACCGATCATTTTTGTCTGATCATGGGAATATATTCGAGCAGCGGCGAAAAAAAAAATTAGGCGAGGTTTTCAATCTTTTACTCTTGCCGGGAAGTCGTCAGCTTGAGATTCGCTATCATCTTCCTTTTTATCTCGAATGCATCAAGGCCCTTAAGCAACATTACAGCATCAAAGTATCTTTATCACGTGCTCAAAATCTTTCTCACGAAATCTTTCAACCTTACTTGGAATATGTTGATGAGCTGATTGAAGAGCCCGATCTGCCCCAGGCCCTTTTAAATTCAGATATGGCCTTGGCGACGAGCGGAACGGTGACCTTGCTCGCGGCCATTTTTGAGATACCCACCATAATTTTTTATCGAGGATCGTTATTTAATCAATTTATCTTCGAAAATTTTATTCAATATAATGGTCATATCGGCTTGGCGAATCTTGTGGCGAAAGAACGAATTTTTCCTGAATTGATCCAAGATGAAGTAAACTATTTTAATGTTAATAAAATAATATGTGAGTGGACTGAAAGGCCCGCCACTTTTTTGAAGGTGCGAGAAAGCTTAAAGCAATTGAGTCAGTCGATGCCCGATGATGAAGGTCTTGCGGCCAAAACGATGGCCAAAATATTGAATGAGGGTAAAACCTTAAAATGAAAACATTGAAAAAAGTTTTACGTGTATTCCTGCAACCCATTGCTATTATTTGGGAGAGTGTCTATCGCATCAGACGTGCTTTTTATAACTATGGCCCCTTGAAGCGTTATCAATTCAAAGTCCCGATTATTTCTGTCGGGAATTTATCGTTTGGCGGCTCTGGAAAAACGCCGTTTACTTTGTGGCTCGGGAAATTTTTAGAGTCGAAGCAGAAGAAAGTCATGATTCTGATGCGTGGATATAAAGGGCAGCTCGAGAATCATCAAGGTATCCTACACTCTGGCAGACGTTTAGGATTTAACCCTCAAGAGTATGGCGATGAGGCCTTGCTCTTTGCTTTGAATTTAAAAAATGCCACGATTGTTATTGGAAAAAACCGCTCGCAAAATCTTATTGATTATTTTCCAACTGAAAAACCTGACGTGGTTCTTCTCGATGATGGGCATCAGCATTTGAAATTGGTGCGCGATCTTAATATTGTGTTGTTTGATGCCCTCTTGCCATTGAGCTCTTATCAGGTTGCTCCTCTCGGCTATCTACGTGAAGGCCCGACAGCATTAAGAGATGCAGATATCGTGATTATTAATCGCGCTGATTTAGTTCCTGGTGCAAAAATTGAGGCACTTCAGACCATGATCAAGAAGAATCTTTCCCCCACCGTTCCAATTGGGTTGATTGGCTATCAGGCGACCGGACTGTACGATTCTCGCGGTGAATTAGTGCATCCACCTTCTTCCTTCGCCGGGCTTAAAGTTTTTGCACTGGCCGGTGTTGCTTCCCCTGAGTCATTTTTTAAAATGCTCAATAACTATGAAATGGATATTGTCGGAATGGCTTCATATCCTGATCATCATTTTTATTCTTCCAAGGAGATGCAGACCGTATTGGATAAAGCCAGTCATGAAAATGCGATGGTGGTGGTGACAGAAAAAGATATTGTTAAAATTCGACATTTGGTGGAAGGGCTTCCCGTATACTACTTAGGAATTGAAATTAAATTTTATGATCAGGAAGAAAAAATCAAAGAGATGATTCTTTCCCTGTGTTAGAGGCGTTATATGCAGAATTTTTTTTGGATTTATGTTTTTGTCCTAGTGCTATTTGTCTCGGGTTGTTCCTCATCCGATAGAAGGCCCTTAAGTGATGAAGAATTGGCCAAGCTGGCCAAGAATTTTGATCTCGATCGTGAGGAATTTAAAAAATTCAGGCCGGGCCCGATTGAAGAAAAATTTTCGGTTGAGAAGCCCGAGGTATCATTGGTCGGCGCTGCGACTCCTGGCAAGGAAGGTCTTCCGACTGCGACTCAAACTCCTAAAACGGCTGCTAAAACTTTATCAAAGAAAGCTTCGAAAACTCCGGCGGTGCAGGCCACGCCCGTTCCTGAAAAAACCGCGGAGACTTCACACTGGACAGGTTCTGGCGAAGACCAATTCAAAGGGATGGATCAAAAATCACAGGTTTTTTGGTCACGCTTTGCCCCCAGTTTTTCGTTTACCGAAATTGAGGTTATTAAAGTCAAATATCTCGGCATTACAATTGGCGAAGTAACGTTGAAGACCTTGCCCATTACACAAATCGGTGGAGTGGATGTTTACCATCTTCGTGGAGAACTAAAATCTTCCAGCTATTATGAGATGCTTTATAAATTGGATGATACGATTGAAAGTTATGTTTCTAAGACCGATTTTTTGCCCATAAAATATTTTCTTGTCCAACGTGAATCGGGCAAAAATATTGATGATCTTCAATTATTCGATCACGAAAAGCGCAAAACTTATCAGTGGTATAAGAAAGAAAAAAAAGGCGAGATCAGTAAATCAGAAAAACAAGGTGATATTCCAAGATACTTCCAAGATGCTTTTTCAGCATTTTATTATATGCGCGGTTTGCCACTCGAAAAAGGATTGCATTATGAATTCCCTGTCCTTACCGGTGGAAGATTATACGTTTCGAAGGTTGATGTTGTTGGCGATGAAAAAATTCATATAATGGGAAAGACCGTGGATGCTGTTAAATTGCGTGCCACAAACGAAATTCCCGGAGTGGATGACAAAAAAGACGATATGCAAATCTGGTTTGCGGCAGATCATGATCACAGGCTCTTGAAGTTCAATACAAAAATAAAACTTGGTTCACTCGAAGGTGAGATCGTTCAGTATGTACCCTGAGGGAGAGACACGCACGTCAAGTCATCCGATTGGGCAAGCCGTACGCCCCGAAACGAAAGGTATTCGGGTCCTGCATGTGTTACGCGGGCATCGTTGGGGTACAATTGAGCGCGAATCTGTCAGAGCAATCGAGTGGCTGCAAAAAACTGGCGTTGAATCGTTTATTTACTTGGATCGATATTCACCGCTGGATCAAGCACTTAATAAAAAAAATCTTGGGCCCACGAAATTATATCCCCGCCAAACCCTGCACACGCATTGGTCTGGTCGTCTAATTTTTTTCTTTGCCTTACGCAGGCTGATCAAGCAACACAATATTCAGTTAGTTCACGCTTATTACATCGAAGATATTGTGTCAGTGGGAATGGCCCTGCGGACCTTTCCTGAAGTTCCATTTGTTCTGTCAATCAATCATGAAATTGTAAAATCTTATCGCAAGTTGTGGTTCAAGCCTTTTGTTGCGCGTATTGATCGTTTTGTGGTCCACAATCCTGAAATGATGGAAAATGTTTGGTCAGAGATGAAAATTCATCCGCGCAAAGGCCTAGTAATCTGGCCTTCGCCGATTGAAGTGGATGAAGATGGTGCTTCTGCACCCGTCAGCCTGACGCAAGAAATTGTGATCGGAAGTTATATTCCGCCACTCTTACGCAATATGGATGGGCCGCAAAATTTGTTTACGGCGATAAAAGTTCTGCAAGAGAAATTACAACGTCCAGTTCGACTCAAGCTGTTTATTGATCGAAATTTGTCCAAGAGTTATTTTGTTGAGCATCTCAGTACTTTTTCCAGACCGTGGGCAAAAAGTTTTACTATCGAGATTTGTGAATTTGATGGACTGTATCCGCCCTTTTCTTCGATTCATCTTTGGTGGACCTTATCTGACGAGGCCATTGAAGATTTTTCTTTATTGGCGCTCAAGGCCCATGTTCCGATTATGGCCCCTCGTATGCCATCCTATATCGAGCTAAAACAAAAACAACCTTGGGTTGGTGAGCTTTTTAAACGCAACGACATTCGCGAAATGTGGGCAAATGCTTATCGGGTTTGCGACAATCTGATGGATTATCATGAAAATCTCGCCTTAAGTGCTAAGGTTTTTATCCCATTTTGGAATCAAATTGGTGCGCAAGAGCGGCTGCTCAAGCTCTATGATAAGGGCATTCGCTTGCGCAAATTCCTTAATGCCAGAAAAGGACTCTAATTCTAACTAGTTAACCTATCAACTGCATGGTGTATTTACTCAGAAATTTTTATTGACTCACCTCATCGAATATCATAAATTTTGCAATCCAAAAATTACCCACCCTTCTTTGAGGGGTAGTAATGCCTCTGCTTTGCGGGGGAGTAAATGTCACGAGTGCTACTGCACTCAATTTCGAGGTTCACATGGTTCAGCAACAGGTTCTCAAACAAAAATGGATGCAAGGATTCGACGTCGTCTTCGGTGACGATATCGAAACTACCGAAAAAACAGAATTCGGGAAAATGCTTGAGTCCAACACAACGAAAAACTACGCCGAGGGCGAAGTTTTTAACGGAAACGTAGTCAAAATTTCTGGTGATTACGTGATGGTCGACATCGGATACAAGCAAGAAGGTCTTGTATCAGTAAAAGAGTTCCAAAATTTTGATGGCTCTTTGAAAATTAAAGTCGGCGATGTTATTGAAGTTTATTTGGAAAAACTAGAATCAAGTATGGGCAATTTGATTCTCTCCAAAGACAAGGCCGAAATTCTGAAAGCTTGGGATAAAATTTCTGAAGCTTGCGAAAAAGGCAATCCAGTTGAAGGCACAGTGGTCGCCAAAGTAAAAGGCGGTCTCTCTGTTGATATCGGCGTGAAGGCCTTCCTTCCTGGTTCACAAATCGATCTTCGTCCTACTCGTTATCTTGATAAATACATTGGTAAAACAATGCATTTCAAGGTTATTAAATTTAATAAGAAGCGCGGAAATATCGTGCTTTCTCGTCGTGCCATTCTTCAAGAAGAGCGCGGCAAGCTACGCAGTGAAATCTTAGGCCAGATTCAAGAAGGCATGATCGTAAAAGGTGTTGTGAAAAACATCACTGATTACGGTGCGTTTATTGATCTTGGCGGTATCGATGGTCTTCTCCACATTACTGACATGAGCTGGGGACGCGTGAAGCATCCATCTAACCTGCTCAATATTGGCGACGAAATTGAAGTCAAGATTTTGAAATTCGACTCTGAAAAAGAGCGTGTTTCTCTTGGCCTGAAACAAGTTCAGCCAAATCCATGGGATCAAGCTCGTGAGAAGTATGTGCTCGGTGCAAAAGTGAAAGGTGAAATCGTTTCTGTAAAAGACTACGGTATTTTCCTTGAACTTAGCGATGGTATCGAAGGCCTCATTCACGTAAGTGAAATGAGCTGGACGAACAAAATTAAAAATCCATCGAAGCATTTTAACGTAGGTGAATTCGTAGAAGCTCAAGTTCTTGATGTTGATATTGAGAACAAGCGCATTTCTCTCGGGTTGAAGCAATTGCAAGCTAACCCATGGGACGAATTGGAAAAGAAATTCAAAGTGGGCCAAAAAGTGAAAGGCAAGATTAAAACGATCGTCGAATTCGGCGCGTTCGTTGACGTTGGCGAGGAAATGGATGCTCTTATCCACATCTCTGACGTTTCTTGGACCAAGAAGAATATCAACCCCACTGAAGAGTTCCGCGTAGGACAAGAAATTGAAGGCGTTGTTCTGACGATCGATAAAGAAAATCAGAAATTCTGCCTTGGTTTGAAACAATTGGAAGAAGATCCATGGAAGAAGATCGAGAATCGTCTACCAGTTGGAACCGTTGTTGAGGCCGAAGTTGTGCGCGTAACTGATTTTGGTGCTTTCGTTGAAGTCGAAACCGGAATTGAAGGTCTTATTCATATCTCCGAATTGTCTGAAAACCGTGTCGAGAAAACTACTGATGTCGTGAAAAAAGGCGACAAAGTATCGGCCATGGTTATTTCAATTGATAAAGAGGCCAAGAAGATTGCCCTTTCTATCAAAGCCGTTGGTCAAGCTGAAGAACGTTCAACACGCGATTTAACCAAAGAAGAGAATCGTCCATCAACAATGGCCGAGAAACTCAAAGGTTTTTCAGTTAAGTAGTTTCTGTTTTGAAATGTTCATTCAAAAGGGCGCTCGCAAGGGCGCCTTTTTTTATGCCTCCTCCACTCAGTTGGCCTTTTTAACCATTCAGTCTGACCTTGCTGGGAAGCTTCGTTGGATCAAGATAGATTGGCTTCAACGTTAAACACAATGGAGGATTTATGAAAACAACAGTTCTGATCGCAGGTTTACTGATTGCCGGCAATGCTTTGGCCATGACCGAATTTCCCGCAGGGAATTATCATGGCAAAGGCCATGCCGTTCATCAAAATGGTGTGGAAGAGCGCTATTTGGTTGAATCTAAGGTTACAGGGAATTCCATCCAAACAACTTATCACGTGAACGGCGAGACGCTGAATTACGCTCTTCAGGCAAGTTTTGAAAAAAATGGTTTTTTTGATGTGAAGATGGATGGGGCCAAAGTCGGTTCAGGATATTGCATGAGTGTATGGTGCCATTATTCGATCAGAATTGGCGACTTCTCGTTGGAAGAAACACTTACCTTTTTCCAAGAACACTTGTATCGCTTGGGCCAAAAGACCATCGATGGTAAGATCATTTCTTGGGAAGATGATACGGAGAGACAGTAAGATGAATCCGCAAGTTAAGGATTATCTAAAACGATGTTTTAGCAGCTCGCGGTCAGTGTTTGCAGCACTGGCCGTGGCCCTTGCCTTCGCCCTGGTGAATATTTTTGGTGAGATGGGGCGTGAGAGAGACATAAATTTTCTCCAAAGCATGATAACTCCTTTAATCTTTGCCTTTGCCGTATTTATCAATGTGTGGACGGCCCATTGTTTTTTTCATGGTGTGCTGCTTTGGATTCGTTTGAAATTTGCCCGCACCATCCACTACGGGCTTGGAATAAGTTTTGTGGTGAGTTTTATTGGGATGAGTGCCGGCCTCATTTTGGCCCGTTACCTCTCTGCACTCTATGAACATCAGCCGTTTTCGCTGGAAAATATGGGGGGCGCCTTTCTGATTGGCACTTTTATCACCCTCATGTTTCTTTTTTACTACTCTTATAAAAATTCGCGTGAAGAAAATTTAAAATTGCAGGCATTAAATGCGGAAAATGAACTGAACGTTCTAAAAAAACAAATGCAACCTCATTTTCTCTTTAACACCTTAAATGGCCTAAGCGAGTTGATTGCTTCCGATCCTGAGCATGCCAGTGTCATGACTCAAATGCTGGCCGATCTCTACCGTGAAATTTTACAAAGTTCAAAAAGTAAAACTATCAGGCTGTCAGATGAAATTTCACTGGTGGAGAAATATATAAAACTGGAACAGTGTCGCTTCGGGCAACGTTTGAATTACAAAATTTCGTTGTGTAATGAGGAAGTCTACCTACCACCTTTAGTGATTCAGACTTTGGCCGAAAATGCGCTTAAACATGGGATTTCTCCCTCCCTTGATGGCGGAACAGTTGATATAAATGTGAGTGCTCGAAGCGGAGGTTATCAAGTCACGGTAAAAAATACTGGTGGGCCCTTAATCATAGGAAAAAATGGGACAGGCATTGCCAACACCATTGCACGATTAAAACTTCTTTATGGAGAACGTCACGGATTTTCGCTGACAGGAGGGGCTGAAACTATTGCGACATTCTGGATTACAGGGGAAAAAATTGACTGATTATAAAATATTGATCATTGATGACGAAGAATTGGCACGACAAAAGATTCAACGGTTTTTACAGAAAACGTCAGTGAAGTTGCCAGGAAGAATGATCCTCGATGAAGCTCACAATGGTTTGATAGGGGTGGCGAAAATTTCTAGTTTCAACCCCTCTTTGATTTTTTTAGACATTCAGATGCCGGGTCTGAGTGGAATCGAATTATTGCAACAAATTGAAGATCGCCCATTTAAAATTGTCTTTGCCACGGCCCATGAAGAATTTGCCTTGAATGCTTTTGAGGAAAATGCCTGTGATTATCTTCTAAAACCTTTTGACCAGGAAAGATTTGATCGTGCTTTAAGTAAAGTTTTAAAACACCATTCACAAGAAAAAATCCTGCATGGAGTAGAGAATTCCTATCGTTCTCATGGGAAATATTTAGAGAAAATTACCTATAAAGTTGGTGAAAAAGTAAAATTTATTCCCCTCACTGATGTTCTCTATTTTGAAAGCCGAGAGCATTACACTTATGCCATTACCTCTGAAGGCGAAAAATTGATTGATCTTTCTCTGTCATACTTAGAAGAGCAACTAGACCCCGATAAATTTCTGCGTATCCATCGCCATGTGATGGTCGGCCTGGTCAATATTACGGCCTTCAAAAAAGGGGAACCGTTTCTTGTTCAATTAAAAAATGATCAGGAGCTGCCGGTCTCGCGAAACAATCGGAAGAAACTTCTCGACAAAATCTTTCCTTGTTAGCGACACTGAAAAATGTCTTGGTAATCTTTGGGATTATAGTCGTCGCAGATTGACTCATCTAAATCATTCACACTTAAACCATCTTCGACCTTGGCGGCAAAAAACATATAAAGCGGGGAGAGGTTTTCTTGAACGGCGGCGACAACATTGGCCGGTTTGCTAGGATTGCCTTCGGCAAAACCACGTTGGCACATTTCACGCTTGAAAGTCCCTTCGGCACTGGAATTTTTTTCATTTAAGAG
>JAHFAA010000034.1:0-5862 GCA_023250775.1 Bdellovibrionales bacterium | reverse complement strand
AAATTTTTAATGTCTTTCCATAAGAAGGGAATATGGTGGCCTTTGAGACCTAATTCTTTAAGCTGCTTCAATTCAGTTTGGACTTCATTTTTGGTTTCATTTTTGAAAATCAGTACATCGGTCACTTCCAAATCGACCAGCTCTTGGAGATTTGTTTGAGGTGCTTGGCCGCGAATAACTTGGGTGGTTTTTCCAACGTAGTGAGCGTTTCGGATATCGAGTTCTTTGATACTGGATTTGAAGGGACTTGTTTGGGCACTTAGGTTGAAGCTAAAGGTGAGGGCGAGAAGAGCGCTGAAAATAAGATGAAGCTGCATAGAACCTCCAAAGTGAGTGGGTTCTACAGCATTTTCGCAGGGGGTTACATAATATAGTTTGAAGGATGCCTATCTTAAAAATAGATGGTTGTGTTTAGGCCCAGGCCAGGACTTGGGCGACACATTTTTCAATTCCGAGATACATTTCATGCAGTTTAGCTTCGCTATACATATAGGCCGGGGTGGTAACAATTTTCAAAGCTTGGTCAACGCAGATTTGATCAACAGCGCAGACAACATGTCGGGCACCTGTTTTTTCAATCTCTTGAGCTGTTTCTTTGTCCGCACCAAGGGTGATTTGTACGTGCTCATGCCCAAACAAAAGCGCCATGATGGCCGGGGCGATACAAATGGCGCCAATCGGTTTTTTTTGTTCGTGGATTTTGGTGATCATGCTTTTTATTGCTGGCAAGACGCTGGCCTTGGAACCGTCAAAAGCAAAGCTGCATAGATTTTTTGCCACTCCATACCCGCCTGGCAAGATCAGACCGTCTAAGGTTTCAGGGCGTACTTGGGTGATGTCTTGAATTTTGCCTCGGGCAATGCGCGCCGATTCTTCAAGAATATTGCGCGTCTCCGGCAAGTCTTTACCAGTAAGATGGCTGACGACATGGTGCTGGTTAAGATTCGGCGCCATGATGATGGTCTCGGCACCTAATTTCTCTCCAAGTTTATCAAGCGCCAACAATGTAAAAACGGCTTCACGAATTTCTGCGCCATCACGATTCCCACAGCCTGCCAAAATAATTCCAATTTTTTTCATAGGATTGCCTTTTTAAGTTTTAATGATAAGGGCATCGACGAGGACAGAGAGAGAAGCGACAAAGAGTCCAACACCGACGAATTTTTCAAGGGTTTTGTCTGAGATCTTTTTCAATTTTTGCGCCGCAAGTGCCCCAATGCCAAATCCCATAGCGAGAGGAAGGGTGAAGCTCCATTCAACATGGCCTAAAAGAAAATGGGAGACGCTTGAGGTAAAGGAAGTGAAAACGATCATAAAGAGAGAGGTACTGACGGCAACTTGGACTGGTAATTTTACAATTCGGATCATCACCGGGGTTTTTAGAAAACCGCCGCCAATCCCAAAAAGTCCGGCCGCGATGCCAGCAATTCCGCCAAAGATGCAAGCAACCCAAACGCTGATTACATTCTCGCGTGACGATTTTATAAGTGGGGACCTTTGATTAAGTCTGGTTGTTAAGCTTTGCTTGTCAGTATTGATCGAGGCCGGCTTGAGCATCTTGTAACCGATGAAGGCCACGAACAAGGCAAATAACAGTTCCAATATTTTTATGGGGAGAAGCGAGGTTAGTTTAGCGCCAATCAGGGCCCCAAGAATGGTTGGGATTTCCATGGCAACAGCAACTTTTATGTCGATACTACGGTTTTTAAAATTAAAAAGAGTGGAAATTGAAGACGCCAATAATACACAAAAGGTAATGGACCCGACGGCCATGGGCATAGGCACTTTAAAGACGATGACTAAAATGGGAATAACAAAGATGCCACCGCCAAAACCAATCATATTGCCGGCGATGCTGGCGCCCGTGCCGAGAAAGAAAAGGGGGAGTAGATGGTCGTTCATATACAATGGCCTTTCAGTAGCATCGCAAGACGGTAATGGCAATGTGCGAATAAGGTGATACTCTGAAGCATTGCACCGTCGGAGAAAGTTATGAATGAATATGGTGTTAGTGATTTGATTTATGCAGGTGAGATTTATGATGGACTCAATCACTTTGATTTTGATCTAGATTTTTATGAGCGTCGCTGTAGTGCCGCAAGAGGGCAGGTGCTTGAACTTTGCTCCGGCACGGGAAGATTGACCATTCCCATTGCCAAAATAGGTGTTCCCATCACGGGCCTTGATCTTTCCGAGTCGATGCTGTTGAAGGCGCGCGAAAAGGCCAAGGCGGAAGGGGTGTCTGTTGAATTTATTCAAGGAGATATTCGCAAGTTTGAGCTGGGAAAGCGGTTTGGCGTTATTTTTATTCCTTTTAATTCGATCCAGCACATGTACTCGATAGAAGATGTCGAGAATGTTTTCAGCTCTGTAAAAAAACATCTCGGTCACCAGGGCCAGTTTATTTTTGATATTTTTAATCCCAGCATTGATTTCATGGTATCTGGAAAAGATCGGTGGTATCCCGTCGCCGAATTTACCCTGAAGGATGGTCGGCGCGTTTCCATTGAAGAAACCTGTCTCTATGATTCGGCGGGGCAAGTTAATCGCATTCAGTGGAAGCATTGGGTGGATGGGAGGCAAAGTATCGAGCAACTTGATATGCGGTGCTTTTATCCACTGGAAATGGACGCATTATTAAAATACAATGGTTTTAAAATTGAGCATAAGTTTGGTGATTTTGAAGAGAATCCGTTTCAGTCAAAGTCCAAAAAGCAAATTTACGTTTGCACCTTAGCGTAAGGGATTATATGAACACAAAAAAAGTTGTCATCACCGCCGGCCTGCCCTATTCCAATGGCGACATTCATGTCGGGCATGTGGCCGGATGCTATTTACCCGCAGATATCGTCAATCGTTATTTCAAGTTGAATGGGCGCGAAACTTTGTACGTCTGTGGTACCGATGATCACGGCGTGGCGATTGTGATGTCCGGCCTTAAGGAGGGGAAAACTCCGGAAGAGATGGTACACCATTATCATGAGAGACAGCGCAAGGCCTTCGAGGGGTTGGATATTCGTTTTGACGTCTTTGGTTCCACCAGCAAAAATCCTTACCATCGTGAAATTTCCAATGATTTCTTTTTGAAAATTTATGAGAAAGGATATTTCTCCAAAGAAAAAAGCCTTCAGTTCTATGACGAAAAAAGCAAAATGTTTTTGCCTGACCGTTATGTGAAAGGCGACTGTGCTTTTTGCGGGGCCTTGGATCAAACCGGTGATCAGTGCGAAAATTGCGGAAAAATTCTCGATGTCGATGCTTTAAAAAATCCTCGCAGTGCTTTGACCGGCGCTCCGGTTGGAAAAAAAGAAACAGTTCACTGGTTTCTTGATCTCTCAAAGGCCGAGGGGCAGGTCAAAAAATGGTTGGAAAACGCCGTCATGAAACCGGATACCAAAACCTATGTTGAGAGTCTCTTACATACCGGTCTTGTAAAAAGAAGTATGACCCGTGATATTAACTGGGGTCTGCCTGTTCCGCTGAATGATCCGGATGCTAAAAATAAAGTCATGTATGTTTGGTTTGATGCACCGATTGGTTACATTTCCAACACCAAACAGTTGCTGATTGATCAGGGGGCCAATGAGAATGCCTATCACGATTGGTGGAAAGGTGATGCCGAGATTTATCACTTCATCGGTGAAGACAATACTGTTTTTCACTGTGTGATCTGGATCGCCATGTTGAATGTGCATGGTGGTTATCGCCTTCCCAAAGGCGTCATCGTCAATAAATTTATGAACATTAAGAAGGGTGACTCGGTTGAGAAGATTTCTAAGTCACGCAAAAATGCCATCTGGATTTTGGATTATCTCGCCGACGGAAATGACCCCGACTATCTGAGATATTATTTGACCATCAATGCCCCAGAAAAGAGCCGTTCCAACTTTGATTACGACGAATTTATGGCGCTTTGCAATTCAGAGCTGGCCGATACTCTTGGGAATTTTATCAATCGTTCGCTTTCATTTTCATTAAAATTTTTAGGCGAGCACCTGCCGATTTATGACGAAACTTTATTAACCCAGGACGATCGCGATCATTTGGAGAGTATGAAAAAATGTTTTGCCGAGATTGCCACTTGCTTTGAAGCATGGTCCACCAGAAGGGCCATGATTACCATTTTTGATTTCGCCCGTCTGTGCAATAAATATTTTAATGATCGCGCTCCATGGAGCACGCGCAAAACCAACATCGAGTTAACCAAAGTGACCTTGGCCATCTCGCTGCAGTCCATTTATTTTTTAGGCGCTGTGCTTCGCCCATTTTTCCCCACCAAATCGAAAGGCATTTTGCAGATATTTGGCGTGAAGGAAGATATTCCTTGGAAAGACGCCCTCAAATTTCCTGAAGGTGGAACGACCTTGCATAAAATGGAAATTCTCTTTAAAAAAATTGAGGCCGAGGCGCCTCAGGCCTAGGCAGGTTGGAAAAAATTACATTTTCCCCCACCTTTGTTGACTTCAATAAGTATTGATGTCAGAAATCACTCATGAAAACTAATGATTGCGCCACCATGCTCAAGATTCTTGGGGATGATGTCAGACTCACCATTTTACACGCCCTTAGCTCTGGGCCTCTTTGCGTCGGAGAGATGAATGCCGCGATCGGAATTTCGCAAAACCTCATGTCCCATCATCTCAAGCTTTTAAAAACGGCAGGTCTGGTCACTTCAAAACGCGTTGGTAAGAAAGTCATGTACCAGCGAACCGACCTGGTTGATTCAGTCATTTCAAGCGATCAAATTAATTTAGGGTGCTGCCAGTTGGTGTATCCGAAAGATAAAAAGGGGAAAATATGAAATCGAGTCGTCTTGTGACCTGTGCGGTGGTCACCGCCGTAAACTGCATTTTGTGTACTTCCGCCGCCTTTATTATGGGGGCCATTCCCGGCCTGCCACTGGGTTTTTGTCCCGCCATTCCCGTCATGATTCCCTTTGCCATTTGGTTTGGCGGTTGGGGGGTGCTTGGTGCCTTTATTGGTTGTGCCATTGGTGGAGTTTTGAAAGGAACCGCCATTACGGTTGCTTTGCCCTGGGTTGTGAATGATATTTTTATGACCGGCATTCCTCTTCTTGCTTTTAGAATTTTGAAGGCCAACCCCATGCTTGAAACAAAACGCGACTGGACTATCTTCATTGCTTTTGGATTAGTGATCAATTCCGTGCTCGCCTGTGCTTGGGGAACCATGATTCCTGTTTACTTTAATGTCTGGCCAAGTGGTGCTGTTCCGATGATCTACATTCAGTATTTAATTATGGCCTTGATCTTGATTGGAACTCTTGTGCCTTTGATTTTGAAGAAATTTACTCCTCATGTGCAGCGTATGGGATTGATGGTTGAGGGGTATCTGTAGACTAGAAACGATCGCGGAGTTTATATGGGCTGTTGTGGCGGTACACCAAAGGACATGAAAGCATTCTTGTTTTATGTTGCACCGTCGTCTCCCTATCAGAGAGTCAATGCCATCACCAAAATGCTGATTGTCTGTATCTTAAGTTCGATTGTATTCATGTTTGATAATATGGCCTTTCAGATAGGCCTCTCACTGCTTGCAGTGGCAGGCCTTTTTCAAACTCGAATTCCGCTGAAAGTTTTGACTATGCCGCTTTTAAGTATTTCAGGGATCATGGTTATTTCGGCCTTATCATTTGCTTTTTTTAGCAACATCCCAGGAAAAATAATTTACTTCACACTACCTTGGGGATCCATTTTTACCGAAAACACTTTTTTTTACATCGTCGTCGTTTATTTGCGACTTTTTTTTGTTTGCATCGTGAACCTAATTTTTCTTTCAACCACGCGAGAAACGGATTTGAAAATCGCTTTTCATACTATGATGATGCCGCAAAACCTTTCTTTT
>JAHFAA010000033.1 GCA_023250775.1 Bdellovibrionales bacterium | reverse complement strand
TCTGTTCCGGTTTCGGCGCCAGCATGGCGAAGGAGGCCGCTGTGGCATAGAGTGCGCCAGTGGTATAGCCAAGCGCTCTATGTGTTCCTGTCGAAGTACCTTCTTTGGCGGTTGCAATCGCTGCGCCCCAACTAGCGAGGGTTGCAAGGGCGAAGTACTGGTGCAGTTTGAGATAGGTGTGACGCTTTTCCATTTGGGCGGTGGAAAAATTACGATCGGCCTTCACTTCTTTTTCTGTGAAGCCTAGATCTTTCAAACTCAGCCCTGTCCCATCCGCAAGGGCAGAGAATGAGAAAAAAAGCATCGCGATAAAAACAATTTTCATTATTTTTCCTTGTTATATAAAAAATATGCAACATCAATATATACGTTTTGAGTCAGAACTCACGAAATAAATGTCAATTGAACAAATTAGACAAATGTTGGATGAGAAAAATCTATCTTCTCAGAGATCGCATGCGCGCGATAAATTTTTTGGATTCTTCCGGAAATTCGGCCTGGACTTGGATATTAACTGCGCCGCACATTGGGTCATAGAGCTGATAAACTTCACAGGAAAGGCAGGTAGCTTCTTTTTGAGCGAAAGTTCCTTGTGGGATGCCACCGCAAAACGTTCCGCTAATAATCCAACAATAATGCCCAAGTGTTTCTTGGGCCGCGGGACATACTCCTAGTTCATGAACTTTCGTTCCCCCAGTTTCTCTCCCGCATTTCTTGATTTCCCAGCAATTCTTCAGTGCCATAGTTAGATTCTATGACACTGGAGGAAATTTTACTACTCTTGGATTGATTCAGTGATTTTGTCGACATCTTGTTGAACCTGCATCAAGAATTCCACGAAAGCTGTTGTTATTGCTTGAGCATTCTTTTGAACAGATTTTTGATTTTGTTCGTTATTCAAGTATTCCATCAGGCCGCGGAAGAGGTCGCCACCACTTTTCTTGCCAATCAAGGCCTCAACAGCTTCAACCACTTCTGGGTTATTGTCGCGTTCAAATTGTGAGATCAGTTGTTGAAGGTGACGGCGATCTTTACGACCAATGCCAATTCCACTTCGTCCATTGCCACTTGAACTCATGGCCCAAAAATCCTTCAAGGGGGCCTCTTTCAAACTGCCTTCTTTAATCAGCATTCCGGCCTGGGCGCTATAAATCGAAACAAAAGTTGCTTCTGCCAGATCGTTTTCCCAAGGATGAACACTGGGTTGAAGGTCAACCATGACATGGCGATCGAGTTCAGCGGTGTAGATGGTGACGAAGTCAGTGGCCGTGGCCTTGGCCTTGTCTGAAAAACCGCGTTTAGAAAATCCTGAAGTTGAAGTCGAAGTGAGCACTTCCAATAACGTCTGATAAAAACTTTTTACATTATCGGTGGTAGTCAAAAAATCTTGCAGTTCATTTAAATACATGACGTCCGAAGCATCATTGGCGTTATGCACAGGGGAGGCGCCATAGCTGCGACCGGATTTTACGTCGTCGGCCTCTTCTCCTGCTTTGTAGCCAAAATTATAATAATAGTTCTCATCATTAATACGAATGATGGTGCCGGCATTACTGGCCATGGCAAAAAAATGGGCGAGAGCGAAGATATTTCCTTTTCCTTCATAGTTTTCTTTTATGACATCAACGACTGTGGCGGGAGTAAATTCCTGGCCTTCTAAGCTTTTCGCCAGATCCTTCAGACCTTGTTTTCCATTGGTGAAGGCGCCGGTTATATTCTTTACGATTTTGGTGTCAAAGTTATCTAAGGCGGCGACCACATCTGCAGCGCTAGCAAAGGTATAGGTAGTTGCATAATCTTCATCAAGGTTGGCCTTAATGCCATTTTTTGTGTCCATCATGGCCTGTAAAAATGTTTTTCCTTTAAAGGAATTCAAATCGAGAGAATGTTGTAGAGGAAGGGATGCTTCCGTACCAAAAAGGGAAAGAGACCATAAGAGAAGAAAGAGGGTGAGGGATAATTTATTCATGACTAGCTCCGCATTTAAGTTAATGCGCAGCTTATAGCCCAGGGAGGTATTGGCAACAAATATATAGATGAAATCTTGTCGATCTAATTATGAGATGGCTATTTCAAAAGCCCCACCAGCGTATGATAAAACGGCCGATGGATGCCAATCTTTCCAATTTTGGTGTCAAAGGTAGGATCTTTTCCACGTCCACACCGATGATGACGATTTTTCCCGCCAATTTCTTCTTCTCGATTTTGCCCGCAAGCAGGTCTACAAAAGACAGAGAGTCGATTTTGTCACTGGATGGGAGTTGATACTGAGTTTAACCCACCACAGATGTTGAACTTCTATTTTAGCGCCTTTTGATGAAAAGAGAGGCCTCCCATCTTAGAATTTCGTGCTAGAATTTCGCCAAAATCGGTACTCAAGGAAAAGGGGGAAGCATGGGAATCTTTTTTGGTCGCAATCGTGAAGATCAAAATCAACCAACACCTGAGGCCGTGCCTGCGTCTCGCGCCCGCGTGATCGCTTTCCTCAATCAAAAGGGCGGAGTTGGGAAGACCACCTTTGCTTTTAACACCGCCCATGCTCTGGCGAAACGCGGCCACAAGGTGCTGTGTCTCGACATGGACCCCCAGGCCAATTTAAGTTTGCTTTTTAATGTGGATTTGAGTCAGGCAGCCGCTCAGACGAGCGCTATTCCAGGGCCCTATTCGCTTTATCATCTGCTGGTCAATTCTGTTCGTGAGCTAAAGGCCCTGCATGTTGGGGTCTTAACTGGTGATGTGATGGTGAGACGAGGTGGCATTGATTTACTGCCTGCCGGTCAAGAACTTTCAGGTTTTGAATTAACCATGGCCTCAGTCAACAATATGCCTCGCCAGCTTATCTTGAAGCGTTTTTTAGAAAAACAAAATTTGACCGAACAATATGACTATATTCTTGCTGATTGTCCCCCTACCTTAGGTTTGACGGTGGTGAATGTGCTTTGTGCCGCCCAAGGAATTTTAGTGCCCTTTCGGCCAGATGAATTTAGTAAGAAAGGGCTTGAGCATCTTGAGACTGTCTTGGAAGACATCGGCGAAATGGGAATCACGCAGATTCCTGAGGTCATCGGCCACATTCCCAATCTCGTTGATTCGCGCCGCAAACAAGAAGAAGAAGATTTGGCCGGTATTGGAGAATTACTCAAAACCACCGGCCACCAAAAATCGGGACGCTGTTTTGAACCCTTCTTTAATCGTTCACAATTAGTGAAGGCCCAGGCCTCAAAAAAATCCGTTTTCGATTATGACTCAAAAGAGTATGCTCCATTACAAGAGCAGTTCGGCACCATTGCAAGCACCATTGAAAAATGGAATCTGGAGAATACTCATGGCCAGTAAAAATAAAAATCCCCTCTATGTCGTCACTCAAAATGGCAAAGTCGTCGAGGAGGCCAAGGGCCATCTTGATCGGATTGTAAAACAGTTAAACCTAGGTCCCGTGATTAAAATGTGGGAAGAGTTAGTGGCCTTTTTGCTTTCACAAGTGAAGAGCTATCCCATGCTGGTTGTAGTGCAGAAATTCGTCGATCAGTGGGTGACGCTTTTAGATAAATTTTTAAAAGATTTTGCGCCCTTTTTATTTTTTTATAAAGTCTAGTTACTCAATCGGCGCCAGCAAACCATTCAACCAATCTTTCCAGTGCACTCCATCTGCTTCAAATAAAAAGAGCTGCGCCGAGGACATTTCTTTTTGTCTTTGACTGTAGACATCTGGATTGGCCGGAAGCCAGATGGTGAGCCCTTTAAAAAAACCTAGAAGATAAGAGCGATTCTCATCCGTACCGGGATTGATGTAGGCATCGCCATAAGCATAGGCGGCCATGGAGCGATTCAAGGCCTGTAGAACATTTTCGGCCGAATCTCGCAGTTGCACACCCTGGGGCGAGAGTCCTTTCTGTTTTTCTTCTTCATAGAGCAATCTCAAAAGTGTGCCGAGAAAAATTCCCAAGTCACGGCCTTCGCCGCGAAAGGAGGCGGACTCTTGCAAGATATAACTGAGCTCCATCGGATGGGTGAAATCTTCGTTTAGGTAGTTCTTCAAAACCCGTGACAGTTCCAAAAGTGCCGGCAAGAGTTGCTGGCGCATTTCGGAGAGAATGATGGAGCTGACCGTAAAGGTGCGCGCCATTTTTGGGTTGACCACCGCCTGGTATCCGTCATTCGAGTAGGATTCGGCCACGAGCGTAGGAATTTTTTTCGCCAATTCATAACTATCCGGAGAGTGTTGAACAAAATCTAGAATTTTTCGATAGGGCAGACCTAAGTAGTTTTGAATTTGTTCTGAACCGACAAGATAGTCCACATTGTCCATAAGTTCCGTGGCGACTTCTAATGATTGCATCAAGCATGCATCAAAGGCCAAGATTTCAACTTTTTTTTCTTCGCCCCGACGTTGATTAAAGTCTGCCAAAATTTTGTTGATGCTGGGAATATCAAGATAGCTTTTATCGGAATAGTCAAAGGCCACGCCGCCAAAAGGTTTTCCCGCAATCACAAATTTGGCGGGATCGACTTGATCCAAGATATCCAGGTAAATCATCTCGTGAGTTAGCAAATTGGAAGTGGCCTTTTCCCGTGGCAAAAGCTCGCGCGCGTCGGCGATTTCAGCATGCTCACCAATGTATCCTTCGCCATGCCCCCAGATCACCACCATATAATTTTTGGCGGGATATTTCACCCGCGCCCAATTCAAAAATCCTTGGAAGCGTATTTTCTGATTGCGCAGACTGCCCGGCCCGGTTTCCGGAAACCATTTCACTTTTGGAGAGTGAATATTATCTTCACTCATCTTCTCAAAATCCTGCAAACGCAACTTGGCATTGTAGGCCTCATCATTTTGAAAAATATGATAGCGACTGATGCCACTTCGGGCGAAGGTATCCAGCTCCACCAGCACATCCACTGAGGTCGTGCTGGCGCCTAAGTTGTCGGCTCCGGCCAAGCGCGATTCCATTTCATAGAGGTCCCAAAAAGCATAGGGCGTGAGCTCATTGTCGGCCGCCATATAAACCAAAACCGCCCACTCTTTCATGCAATGAGCGCGGTCCAGATGTTCATAATATTGTGAGTAGTTATCACCCTGATGAAATTTTTCGTCAGAGCATGCCGTAAATGTAGTTGCGGCAGAACAAAGTTCCGCCGCAAAAATTAAACTGAGAATTAAGAACAGTCGTTCAAGAGAGGACATACGCTCCCTATTGCGCTTGCTTCACGAGACCTTCAACCACTTTGGCCAATGGGCTGCCGTTTTTCGAAGCGGCGGCCGCAACTTTTTGCCATTGTCCAGGGATTGCCTGTCCAGCTGCCCAAGTTTCTGTGGCGTAGCGGTCGGCCTGTGAGCGGGCCTTGGCATTGGGTGCCGGAGTCCAAGTGAAGTCTGGGTGAATATTGGTGTACCATTCACCACCTTTAATAACGCCGTTTTGATCGAGCTCAAGGTCGTAACGATAGATGGCGGTTGTCGTGATGTCATACTCATTTGAGTCAGTATCACGCTGGGCCGGTTGAGTTTCCACCACATACTCAACTTCCATTTCAACGCCGACTACACTGCGGGCGTCTTTCGATCGGTAACTTTTAAATTTATCACTGGTGAAATCACTCATGGCAACCTTGGCCTGGGCCAAAGTCGTGGCGGCCTTCTTAGTTTCAGGGTTGAAGTAGCGATAGGTATAACTGACCACGGGCTGATTCCAAACTTGGTAATCAAAAGTTGCATCCATAACAAAGGAACGATTGGAAACACCGATTTGGTTCACGATGGTCTGGTGCCAGGTTCCAGGGTTGGTATCAAAGCAACCTTGTTCGATAATGCGACCATTGGCATCGCGCTTGGGATCTTTGGTATTACAACGGCCACCGACAAAGCGAGTTTCATACTCATTTTTGGCCCAGAGAAGAGAACTTAAGGCCTTAATGTCCGCAGGGAAGAAAGTTAATTTTGTACCATCTGGGGCGACAACTTTAACTGGTTTTGTTGCTCGTGGAACCATGTACGAAGCAGGAGACCAGCCGTGGCAGATTCCCATCCAGGTTTCAACTGATCCACTGGCATCATAGTATTGCTTGCCTTCGGCCCACATGGCGCCGGTCAAAGTAAAATTCTTGTCGCCGACGAGGAGGTCATATTTTTCAGCAGGGGAGAGTAGATCTTGGTTATTTTTTTCCACGTAAGTTGTGGCCGGAGCTTCTTCCACGAAACCGAAGGCCTCTTTCCAATCAGCGGTGTTTTCTTTGTTGGGATCAGCGTAACGAGCACCCAAAATACCTTTGGCAATGGCCCAGTAATCATCAGACCATGGTTGGTGAGTGAGGCGTGCTTTTTTAAGATTTTTTGCTTCCATCTGTTCAAGGGTCGTCAGCATGGTAGTGCCGTTATCGACCAAATTCTGGGCCAGATCGTTAGCTTGAAAAGCGGCACGGCCTTCAAGATCACTCAAGCAAACTCGGACTCCATCAATGGTTTTACAAAAATCTTTGCGCAGCTTATCTTTCGCTTCAACAAATTCTCTTGTGGCCACGTCGGTGGTGGCGAAGGGATTGATTGTTTTAAGTGGCTGATGATCAACTTTGGCAGGCATTTGATCCAAAACTTTGGCCGAATCAGCATTAAACTGACTCAGAAATGTTTCCAGATCATAGGCCTGATAATCAGTGGCCATGCTAGACCAAGAGATGGTCATCGCGGCAACAGGCAATAGTAATGAAGATAGTGAGCGGGCCATACACAACTCCTTTCCAAAAAAGTATTCGGGCCAATTGGCAAAACTGTATAGGGCTCTATAGCGTGGATAAAAAGCACCTTCCAAGCTCCATCGGGCGACTTGGTAACTTTTATAGAGTGTGAAAAAATTCCTCATTGCCCAGATTTGTGCGACAATAAATCATTAGCATAAGGAAAATGCCGACGATGTTACAAGCAATCCCGCAACCTTTGGTTCAGGCCCCGACCTTCTCCCTGCAACTCGTGACCAGGGCCCCCAACGCTTTGGCAAATTTTTTAGCGGTGATTTTGGATAGTGAGATTCATGATGGTTCTATTCTAACAATTGGCACAACCCGTTTTATTTTCCGAGAGGGCCACGAAAGCAATAGCACCTTGTCATTTACGTTCAATGGATTTCAGATCTCCGAAATTAACAATTTTCACCAGCGGGCCAACTTTTATCATTTTCGAGAGTCGAAAAATCTCTCTGAAGAGCTAATCTTTCATCTTCCTCGACTAGAAATGACTGAAAATGTCCTCAGTTTGTCCTGGCGCGATTGGGACGGGCGTTCGTGGTCTTTCTCCACTCGAGATGACCGCTCTTTTTCCCTCTAAAATTACTTAAAAATGTAAGAAATTGTAAGTTGTTAGGTCAATGTTAACTCTGCTTTAATCTCGCCCGTTACTTTCCACTGGTGCCCATATACAAGGATGATTTTATGACGAATTTGCGAGTCTTAGGTTTATGCGGGTTAGTTTTGGCCTTCACCTCTTTTGGTCGTGCCATGGCCGTTGATAAAGTGGTCTACGGTGATGATGACCGTCTGGACATTTTTGAAACTACCAACCCACTTTATGTTGATATTGCCCGCTCAACTGCCGCCATGATTGAGACCTCGAGTCTGACGACTTCCGGCGACAATGTTGTTATTACTGGGGAAACTCTTGAACAGCGTGGAATTTGTGCCACCGCTCGTTTCGCAAAACAGATTACGGCCGCTATGTGCAGTGGTTTTCTTGTTGGCAAAGACTTGTTGGTAACCGCTGGTCACTGCATTCGCACTCAAGCTGACTGCGATACATACTCATGGGTTTTCGACTACAACATGACAACTCCTGATAAGACTGAATTCAGTGTTTCGAAATCATCAGTTTATAAATGTAAAAAAATTGTGTCTCAAACTCTTGACCGTGCGACCATGAACGACTTTTCTCTTGTTCGTTTAGAGCGTGCTGTAACTGACCGTGAGCCTCTCAAGTTCAGAACAGAAGGCAAGATTGAAACCAATCATCCTATTTTAGTCATTGGACACCCAACCGGTCTTCCTACCAAGGTATCTGCCGGGGCCAATGTACGCTCTAACGATAACGACTATTACTTCGTGGCCAACCTCGATACCTTTGGTGGCAATAGTGGTTCAGCGGTTTTTGATGCTGTAACAGGTGCCGTTGAAGGAATTCTGGTTCGTGGCGAAAACGATTACGTTTATGATTATCAACAAGGATGCCGAGTACCCCAAGTGTGTACGAATGATGGCTGCCGTGGTGAAGATGTAACGCGTATCACAAATATTAAGGCGCTGATTCAATCCGCTTTGGATGAAGAATAGTTTTTCGCCCAAAATATTTAAAAAGAGAGAGGCCTCACGGAAGTGGGGCCTTTTTTTTGCCCAAAATGTCCTCTTTCTGATTCTCTCAGTGACCTTTTGTAACCCACCAAATAAGTCGGATAATTTATTATCCTGTTAACTCCTCGTTTTGACGCCGCGTCATGTTTTGCCGGTCTGGCATCACCCCTGCAAATGTATAAATTTAAGATTGGACCTTATCAAGGATGATTAGGTGCGAAACAAAAACACATGCTATTTCTTTATTTTGATGTTCACTCTGGCCTCCGCCAATGCCTTCGCCAAGGCCCCTTCGAGATGGATCGTGGCATACAAATCGAAGCAAACAAACATTGTGCTCAAAGGATTTGGGCACAGTGTCGAGGGACGGGTCTTTACAGTTGAGCACAAGCGTCAGAGCGAAGTTGTCACTTCAGTTTTGGCGGTGGCCCAAAAGATGTCGTCACCCGAAGTGGCCTACATTGAAAAAGACAATCTGATGCAAGCGGTGGCCGATGCTTTCGGCTCACCCAATGATCCTCTCTATCAATCTCAATGGAACTACAACGATTCGCTCTCTGGCATCTCTCTTCCCAATGCGTGGACACTTACTCAAGGACAGAACCCGGTGACGGTGGCGATTGTTGATACAGGAATTCTCCCTCATCCTGATTTGATTGGAAAAACTTTACCCGGCATGGATATGGTGAGTGATGCTGCCATGGGTAATGATGGCAACGGACGGGATAATGATCCCACTGACCCAGGCGATTGGGTTTTCCCAGGGGATTTTTGTTACTCCGGTCACTCTAGTAATTCTTCATGGCACGGGACTCACGTTGCTGGCACGGTTGGAGCGCAGACTAACAATGGTGTCGGTGTGGCCGGAGTTAATCCCGGTGCCCGAATCCTTCCTGTGCGTGTTCTAGGCAAATGTGGTGGCTATACTTCTGACATTGTTGATGGAGTTCGATGGGCCGCTGGTCTGGCTGTAGCTGGTGTACCCAATAATGCAAACCCCGCCAAAGTTATCAACTTAAGTTTGGGAGCACCTGGGGCCTGCACGAGGTCCATGCAAGAGGCGATCAATGAAGTTCGTGCCCTCGGTGTTTTGTTAGTTGTTGCCGCAGGTAATAGTGGTGTGAATATCGACACGCAAAATTTTACTCCTGCCAATTGCAATGGAGTCGTCACAGTAGGCGCCAGTACTGCTCAAGGAGGCAAGGCCTACTACTCGAATTACGGTAAACGAATTGATGTCATGGCCCCTGGTGGAGATTCGTGGCAAGGAATTTTGAGTACTTCAGATAATGGCTCAACGTATTCAACTGGTGCGGCCTATAAAACGATGGCCGGAACAAGTATGGCCACTCCCCATGTCACCGGGATCATCTCACTTCTTTATTCGGTTAACCCCGGATTGGTTCCTTCACAGGTGATCGATATTTTAAAACAATCGGCAGAAACTTTACCAGTAAGTTATGGTTGTGAAGGTGGAGTTTGCGGTGCCGGTTTAGTCAATGCTTTTGAAGCTGTATCGCTGGCGCGAACGACCTCGACTGCCGGTGTGAAAGATAACTACACTCCCACATTGCCGAACGGTGACGGTTCTCAAAATTATCAAGTCGCCAATTCAAGCGGTGGTGGTTGTGGACAAATTGATCTGGGTGGCCCAGGCAGTGGAAGTGGTGGCCCATTCATTCTGTCCATGATGATCGGGATGATGTTGATTGTCTTGGTTCAAAAATTGTTTAAAAATAAAAAGGCCTCAAAAAATTGAGGCCTTCTTCAGAACCACTCAGTAATTTTTCTTAGAGCGTGCAAGGCCCAACGAAGAGATAATCTTTCTTCTCATCGGCATTTTTTCCATTGAAGGTCGCCTTGGTTTGTTCATCTTGTGTAACATTGAAAGTTAATGTTTTCACGGTTGAAAGGGTACGGAATTTTACATCGCGAAGACCCTTGGTGTACTCAACATGGCAACGATTTGGGTATGAAGGGCCATACTCGAAGTCATCACACACAGTTCCTTGAGAAATTTGGCAAGATTCTTGGACCTCAACCACATCGCTATAATTCGTTTCAGTTTTAAATGATCCCGTAACGGAGAATGGTTGATTGAGTTGTCTGTTGTTGACTGAGAACTCACCGTTGTCTCTTGGAAGAATGGTGCCGACCGGAAATTTTAAAGTTAGTTGTTGTTTTTGCAGATCATTCGAAAGATCGACCACAATTTTGTTTTGCCCTTTGAAGGTGGCACGGGCCTGATATTCGCCGGCCAAAATAACTTCCGTATGGCCGCGATCTTTGTAAACAATATGTTCTTTAACATCCATTTTTCCTGATACGCGCAGACATCCAGTAAACAGGCCTAAGACCAAAAGAATGCTTAAGAATTTCATGTTTCCCCCAAAAAAATAAACAATTTTAGTGAGCGCTACTTATCAAAGGCCTTAGCGCAATGTCCACACAACTATGGGGTGAAAGGTGCTGGGTGGGGGAGGCCGTTGGACTTTAGGTAACTGATTATATTTTGGACGGCGAGAATTCCCATATGGCGCCGTGCGTTGGTTGTTGCCGAGCCGATGTGGGGCGTGATGAGAGCGCGCGGATGAGAGAGGAGGGGATTTCGACCGAGAGTCGCCGGTTCGGGATTGGTGACGTCCAGGGCCACACCGGCCAGATGATTGGCCTCAAGCAATTGGAGAAGGGCCTCTTCATCGTGCAAATCTCCACGTGAAATATTGACGAAGTAGGCGCCTTTTTTCATGCATGAGAGAGTGGTTTTGTTAAAAAGGCCAGAAGTGCTGCGATTTGAAGGACAGGTCACGATGAGGACATCGGCCTTGCTGATCAGCTCCTGGGGCGAAAGCCATTTGGCCGGATATTCGAGATTAGTCACAGGCCCTCTGGTGTTCGTGTAGGCGACATTTGCCTTCAGACCGAGGGAGAGCATCCGACCTAAACTTTGTCCGATGCGACCCAGACCGTAAATTCCAAAGAGTGGCGGAGAATCGGCTGGTGACATGTCACCAAGTTGTACTGTTAAGTCGAGGAGTGGACCCCAAGTACGCCATTGATTAGTCTTGGCCTTGTCGAGAGCGAAAGGCAGATTGCGCAGGAGTGCCATGGTGAGTAGCAGTCCCAGCTCGGCAGTGGCAGCGGTCAGAACATCGGGTGTATTGCCAACAGCAACGGCTTGTTCGCTGGCCGCTTTGAGATCAATATTGTCCACACCGACAGCATGGTTGGAGATGATTTTAAGTTCGGGAAGGAGTGCTAGAAGTGGTTTGTCGATTTTATCAGTAATCATGGTGAGTAAGGCGTGGGCACCTCGTGCCTCATGAATAAGTTCTTCGCGCGTTGGTGGTAGGGGATGAGGCCAGATTTTAACTTCCCACGATTCTTGAAGGGCATGGGAATAGAGCAAATTGAGGGCATCATCATGGATAATTCGCGTTATAAAGATTTTGCTTTTTGACTTCACTTTTCCCCTCTTAAATTTACTCGCTAGATGATAGTAAAAGACAGATTCTTGAGTTTGACAGGCCCTGCCACACTCGTAAAAATACTTTAGCCTTAAAAGGACTTGATCTCAACTTTCTCGAAGGAGATTTTTCATGAAATTTCAGTTGCGCGCATTTTTTCTCTCATTGGTTCTGATGGTTGTTGCAGCATCGGCTTCGGCCTCTGTGGTTGCCATCATCGACTCAGGAACGGATATGCTTCACAAAGATATTTATCCTAAAGCTTGGGTTAACCCTATTGAAATTCCCAACAACCAAAGAGATGAGGATCGCAATGGCTACCAAGACGATGTGAATGGATGGAATTTTGCTGAAGGAAATAATCAGCTTATTGATTATAAATATTTGCCTTATTTTACGGCAGACGTAAAACAGTTCTTCGCAGTTCAGGCCAAGGCCTTGATGGGAACCGCTACCAAAGAAGAAATTGCTTGGATGCGCGCTAAATTTGATGATGCCGATTTTGTAAAAACTCTTACAACCTATGGCAACTTTATGCATGGGACTCACGTTGCCGGTATTGCCTCGAAGGATGCCGATGATGCCAAGATCTTGGCCGTGAAATTGATTCCAACTGAAGTCAGTCTTCCCGTTCCCGGCGCAAATGAAAAAGCGACTGAAAGCGGCGATGTGGGAATTACTCTTCTTAAAGCAGGTCTCGGACAGTTGGCAAAACAACAGATGAAATTGATGGAAGAGATTGCTCTTTACATCAATGGACATAAGGCCGATGTGGCCAATGGCTCTTTTGG
The DNA here is from genome assembly GCA_023250775.1 of Bdellovibrionales bacterium. Taxonomy (GTDB): domain Bacteria; phylum Bdellovibrionota; class Bacteriovoracia; order Bacteriovoracales; family Bacteriovoracaceae; genus GWA2-49-15. The sequence continues at coordinate 2,069 of JAHFAA010000033.1, read as the reverse complement.
AACAGGCTTTGAGCAAGCGAAAACGATTGTGCAAACTCTGTTTAAAACCATTATGCGCCGTGAACCCACCGAAACTGAGGCCGATGATATGACCATGTATTTTATGACGACCTTGATCCGCGAAGGTTCACACATGGTGCTCGCTGCCCCAAATACCTTGTTTGTCTTCGCCGCCGGCAATGATGGATCAGATAACGACAAATTTCCTTCAAGCCCAACCAATATTCGTGCTGCCAATACGATCGCCGTTGCCGCAACAATGGGTGTTGGTAAATTGGCCGTTTTTTCTAACTACGGCGCTTCAATGGTGGATGTGGCCGCTCCTGGCGTTGCGATTAGATCGACTGTTCCAGGCAATCAGTATTTGGAAGTGAGTGGCACAAGCCAAGCAGCTCCTTATGTCACCAATGTTGCTGGTCGTATTAAAGACGCCAATAAAAACTTAGGCCCAGCGGAAATCAAAAACATTATTTTGAAAACTGTTGATGTGAAGGATTATTTGAAAGGCAAAGTGCTGAGTGAAGGTTTAGTGAATGAGCAGCGTGCCGTTCGTGCCGCTGAGTTGTCTGTCAGTATCTCCATGCAAAGAGCGTTACAGCAGGCAAGGGAAGAAGTTCAAGATCAAACTTCAGATTTAGACAAATCGATGGGGCCAGTTGAATCCATTGGTGATTTCGTACTGCCGCTCCCTTCACCTTTCAAATTCTAGATTGTAACCAATTCTCAAGTGACAAAAGGATTTTGTTTCTGGCCCCATGGATGGGGCCTTTTTTTATCGTCGCGTCGGTTCTGGCATCCAGAAAGGAAAATCGACATAGACATAATCCCCATCAACTTTATATGTGGCCTGGGAGTCTTGCGCAATATGCATTTCGGTCTGCACCATTCGGAGTAGGTCACTTTGTCGCAAACGTCGGGGCACATCCTCTTTTAGAAAAACCAGCCCATTACTCCACTTGCCCTTCGAGTAGCGTAGTTCAAGTAAACCGGGCAAAGAATCGAAAAAAACCATTTTAGCGAATTGAATATTGGTGTGTTTTTCTTTAGGTCTCATGAGAAGTCTGTTTTTTTTATCCATATATTTCCTTATGCTGATTTACAAAAAGAAGCGTCATTTATTTTGGTAATTAATTTCCAATGGCCATGCCTTTTACAAATTATATTATGCCCACTAGGCTGAATTTTTTTTCTTAGATTATGCAAATGAACATTGATAGTTTTTGAATGAACAGTGCAGCTTCCCCAGATATTGAAGTTTAATGCATCCCTGGAAACTTCATGATTTTTTGCAGAAAGAAATAAATTTATAATTTGAAATTCCTTATGGGTTAATTCCCGAAGACATGTATCGCCAAGAACCACGGCCCGATTGCTCATCGTTTCCCATTTTCTTCTGTCCTCAAATTGCAATTCCCATTTGATCAGAAGTTCGTTGCTGTCTACTGGATGAGTTAGATAGTCCTTTATGCCACACTGAAAGAGTTCACGAATGACATCAAGATTTGAAAATTGGGAGATCACAATCAGAGGCAATTGCTTGAATTCCATAATCCACTGTCGTAAATCTTCACCTGTTTGGTCGAAAGGTAATTCACTGATAATCAGCATCGGAACAGTCCCTTTGAGTAAAGCAATTAAGGCCTCACGGGGATGATCGAAAAAAAGCAAAGAAGCTTTTGGCCCCAAAACTTTTTTGTACATTTCTTGTTTCTCGCGACAGGGATCAATAATCCAGGTGCATCTTTTTGCTTCCATATTGAAAAATTATACTGATCTTGTATTCCCGCTCATCAATCTGAAAAAAAAAGAGGCCAACTTGTGCAAAAATGGACAAAAATCAGCCTAGTCTGGGCAGGAAATTCCTTTACATTGTGAGAAGAGGGCGTTGCGTCAACGACTGGCCGCTGGTCAAATCTGCATAATTTATTCTATTATTCATTCGAAGGCTTGAGGTAACGATGCAGATTCAGCCAAAAATAATATGTGAAATTAGAAAGTCCGAGGCATTGTCACAAGAAGCCTTTGCGGCACTTTTAGGCTGTTCGCGATCCCGCCTCTCTCGGATTGAA
>JAHFAA010000399.1:1234-3819 GCA_023250775.1 Bdellovibrionales bacterium | reverse complement strand
GGTGATTTTTAATGGGTCAGTCGGTTGCATCTTCATTCCTGGCGTGTCATAAATTGGCCACGAGGCCCGAAACATATAATACCGGTAATGAATCGAAAAGGAATCTTGTGATGAACTACGGTCTAATAATATTGACGATTGTCATTCTCATTATTTCCGGGGCGCTGATCTGGAAATTGGCGCGCAAAAAAAAAGAACTGGCGATGCCGACGGCCGCACCAGTGCCACCACTTCCGACACCCGTTCTACCACCCAAAAAAAGCTGGCGTGAGCGGCTTACTCTCGGGATGGCCCTTTCGCGAAAAGAAGTTTGGGGAAAAATCGAAAATATCTTTGGCCGTGGCGAATTGAATGATGAGGCCATGGAAGAACTTGAGGCGATACTTTATGGCGCTGATCTAGGCACGCAATTAGTCGCCGAGATGCTCAAAGAATTGCGCCAGCAGGTGAGTTCTAAAAATAATACGCTGGAGACTTTTAAGGCCTATTTCTATGAAAAATTAAAATCTCGCATGATATCCGTGCAGGCGAATGTGTCTGAAGAACTTTTTCTTGTGAATAAAAAAAGCAAACCTACAGTAACAATCATGGTTGTGGGAGTTAATGGTGTAGGTAAAACCACCACGATCGGAAAACTTGCCACGCGACTTTCACGTCAGGGTGCCAAGGTAGTGGTGGGGGCCTGTGATACTTTTCGTGCCGCTGCCGTTGATCAGCTCGAAATTTGGTGTCAGCGCGCGGGTGCCCAAATGGTTCGCGCTAAAGAAGGCGCCTCGCCAAGCGGAGTGGGCTACGAATCTCTGAAAATAGCGATGGCGGAAAAGGCCGATTACTGTATTTTGGACACGGCCGGAAGATTGCACACCAAGGGCAATCTGATGGAAGAATTGAAAAAAAGTAAGGAAGTCCTGGCCAAGTTGGACCCTACAGCACCCCATCATATTTTGCTGGTTCTCGATGCCATTACTGGGCAAAATGCTTTGCGCCAGGCGCAGGAATTTCACAAAACTTTAGGAATCACAGGATTGATTTTCACCAAATGCGATGGCAGCTCAAAGGCCGGGTCAGCAGTCGGAATTGTGCAAGAATTAAAAGTCCCAATTACCTACATTGGTGTGGGTGAGGATGTCGAAGATCTGGATCGTTTTACGGTAGAAGACTATCTTAGTTCGTTGCTCAACTATGTGCCGACAAAACCGACTTCAAATTGACGGTAAGGTGCTTTTCGTTTACGCTCTTAGTTGAGAATAAATTATGACCATTCAAAGCGAAAAAGAATTTGATGTGTTGGGATATAGACTTCGTTATCGCCCTGATACTGCTTGTGAAACCACTGAAAATGCTTCGGCAAAAGTGAATGCCGATGATGTGGTTGATTATTTAAATCAAAGGGCCAACGTCTTAAGATCTCGCTATCCACACTTGGACCCTGGTCAAGTGGCAACTCTATTGGCCCTCGATATAGCCAAAGAAAAATTGGTTTTAGAGAGGGAATTCAAAACTAGTCTGCAAAACCTTGAAGAGCGCGCCCAGAAGGCGTTGGCGATGATTGGGACTGCAGAACCTTTGGGCCAATAATTCATATCGCTTCGCTTTTGATGGACATGGACAACGAAGGAAACTCACTTGGTCGCTGATAAGACGGAGCTGCGAGCAAAAATGCGTAGGTTTTTGCGCGCAATTGACCCTCAAATAAAGCGATCATGGGATGAGGCCATAGGGAAGAATTTGGCACAATTTTTAAAAAACAGAAAAGGTCCCTTAGGTGTATATGCACCATTTGGGGATGAAGTTGATTGGACGAAGGGAGAGTGGCACAAAGAGATGTCCTTGCTCTTTCCCGAGATTGAATCCGAATCGGAAATGTCCTTTCATTCAGCTTCGCTGCAGCAACTGGTTACCAAAGTTGTCTTTGGTTTCAAGTTGAAAATGCCTCCACAAAATCCCGGTCAAAGTCCAGTCGTGCCAGCAGTCGTCGTTGTACCGGGACTTGCCTTTAGTAAAACAGGCGCAAGGCTTGGGCGAGGTCGAGGATATTTTGATCGTTATTTGGCCAAGCACCGTCCTGTGGCGGTAGGCGTGGCCTATGAAGGTCAGTTAGTTGAGGACTTACCCGCCGATCCAACGGATTGGCCTATGAATTTCGTGGTCACTGAGAAGTCCATTTACGACTGTGCCAGTGAACGCAATCGATTAAGGAGAATGCCATGACAATTGTAATTTTAGCGGCAATTTTAAGTTTAGTAATTGGTGGTGCCGTTGGTTATCTGCTGCGCCATCTGGCTGCGGTTCGAGATTTGAAGGCCCAGCAAGCGAAGGGCGATGAAATCGTTGAACGGGCAAAACGTGATGCCAACGATATCAAGTATCGCGCCAGAAAAGAGGCCAAAGAATTGGTGAAGGAAGATCGTGATGAATTTGAAAAATATCTTCGTGGTAAACAAGACGAAGTGAAAAACCAAGAACGTGATCTTGCCAAGCGCGAGACCGGAATCGAGAGAAAGCAAGAAGAGTTGGAAAAAGAACAAGCGCGAATTGCCCAAAAAGATGAAGACCTCGATGCTCACAAAAAGAAAGTACTTTTA
>JAHFAA010000399.1:0-1224 GCA_023250775.1 Bdellovibrionales bacterium | reverse complement strand
AATAAAAAACGCCAAGATGAAATTTCTCAAGAACTAGCGCGAGTCGGTGGCATGACCCGAGAGGAGGCCAAGGGCCTACTCATGAAAGAAATGGAAGAGGCGGCGAAAGTTGACTTCGCCAAAGAACTTCGTCGCATTGAAGAAGAAGCGCGGGAAGATTCTGAAAAGGCCTCGAAACGTATTATTGGAATTGCCATTCAACGTTTTGCCGGTGAGTACGTGGCAGAAAAGGCCATTACCGCCGTTGAATTACCAAGTGATGATATTAAGGGCCGCCTGATTGGTCGTGAAGGCCGAAACATTCGCGCCTTTGAACAGATTTGCGGAGTCGATCTTATTATCGACGACACACCTGAAGTCGTGGTTATTTCTTCCTTCAACGTCGTCAGACGTGAAATCGCCCGCCAGACTTTGCATAAACTCATTGCTGACGGTCGCATTCACCCCGCCAAGATTGAAGAATTTTTCGACAAGTCTAAAACCGAACTTGATCGTCATTTGCGCGATTTGGGCGAGAAGGCCCAGATGGAAATCGGAGTTCATGGAATACATCCAGAAATTCTCAAACTTATTGGTGCGCTCAATTACCGAACTTCTTATACTCAAAATCAATATCAGCACTCAATTGAGACAGCTTTTATCTGTGGTGCCATGGCGGCAGAGATGGGCCTCAATGTGAAACAGGCCCGTCGTGCTGGTCTTCTCCATGATGTGGGTAAAGTGCTCGATGCTTCTGCAGAAGGATCTCATGCCATGATTGGCGCGGATTTTGTCAAAAAATTCGGTGAATCAGCAGACGTGGTTCATGCCATTCGCTCCCACCATGACGACGAAAAACCCCAGTCAGTCTTGGCCCATTTGGTGGCGGCTGCCGATGCGCTCTCAGGTGCACGCCCAGGCGCTCGCAAGTCCATGATGGAATCTTATGTTTCACGACTGACCGATATCGAGCAGATTGTGAATACCTTCGATGGTGTATCAAAATCGTACGCCATTTCCGGTGGTCGCGAGATTCGTGTTTTTGTGCATAATGAAACCGTCAATGACGAGCAAACCGTCATTCTCTCACGCGAAATTGCCAAGAAAATTGAAAACGAAATGTCGTATCCTGGTACAATCAGAGTGACAGTCTTGCGCGAAACTAAAGCCGTTGGAGTTGCCAGATAAAATAACAGGAGGCCAGCTATGACGGAGATGACAGAAAAGTTTGCTCTGATAACTGGA
>JAHFAA010000398.1 GCA_023250775.1 Bdellovibrionales bacterium | reverse complement strand
ACTCCCTACTATCGCACTATCACGGCCTCAAAGGGATCTGTACGGGGCACAGGTCTTGGCCTGTCAATTGTTAAAAATCTTGTTGAGGCTCATGGTGGAGTGGTTCTCGCTGAGTCTGAAGCCGGCATAACTACATTCACCTTGTCTCTTCCGCTCTCGCAACCAATCCAAGGTAAAATAGAGAAATTGGAAATCTCCAAACACTTGCGGGAACCCCCCTCACCACATTAAGAATAGGATATAACTCCGACTGGTGTTTCAGAAGAATTTATGAACCCTCTATCAATGTGTGTGACGAAGCTCTCAACAACCATTTGGTGCGATGTTGCATCGAAAGATGCGGCTTTTAGTCCAAAACTGGGAAACACCGTCAGGTCCAGATATCGAGCCTTGCGTGCAGTGTGATGGGGCGACCCATCCCATGAAGCGTAGACAGAAATTTTGCAGGTCGTAAGCGCGGCCATGATGGCGAAGTCGACTGCAATCAAAAACTACATGACAGTTACCTTTCACTGGCTGATGTCAAAGAGTAGTCCCCCAGCCTCAGCAAGGGTTTAGGTTTGATCTAAGCTCCGATGATCGAGTATTTGCCACAACAACCAACTTGAATCTCTTGGCATTTCCAATTATTTTAATGACCGCTCATGAACCGCAAACTTTGGGGCATCATTGCCCTATTTACTATCATAAGACTTTTTGTTGGCTTGAATAATGGCCTTGGAGTGGATGAAGCACACTATGTGCTCTATGGACTCTGGCCTGATCTGAGCTATTTTGATCACCCTCCCCTGGTTGGTTGGCTCCAAGTTCCTTTTGCCCAATTGGGCGATCGTCATGTCGCAAGCTGGGAGTTCCTGGCGAGAATTCCCGCCCTGGCCATTGGAGTCTTGTCTTCTCTTTTGGTCTACCGCTGGCTTCGTCTCAAAGAATTTTCAGAATCCCATGCCTTGTGGGGTGTGACGGCTTTAAATCTCAGCCTTATTTTTGAAGGCCTTTCGATCTTTTTTTTACCAGATAGTCTTTTTCTGATCTTTGTTCCAGCCCTAGCGATTGCCATCACTCATCTTGAGAATTCAAAGAAATTAAAGAGCTGGCTGATCTTGGGCTTGGTTCTAGGACTCTGTGGGCTTTCCAAATACACGGCCTTTCTCTTTGTCATCGCCTTAGGGGTACGTTGGATTCAGCAAAAATCACTGCGCGATCTCACCCGCTCTTCATTTTGGCTGGCTGTGATTATTGCTGGAATTTTAATTGCTCCGATCTTGATTTGGAATAGACAGCATGCTTGGATCAGTTTCAAATACCAATCAGGACATGTACTTTCTTGGAATAACTTGAAATTGGGGGATATCCTTTTTAGTCAATTGAGTCAATTTGTAGGTCTTGGTTTTTTCTATCTATGGATGTTGAAAATGATCTTCAAAGAAAAGGCCTGGAGTTTTGAACGAATTCTTATCACAGTTTGCTGGTTCTTTATTTGTCTTTGCGCTATCTTAGGAAATTTCCTGCCCCATTGGACTGCACCCGCTTTTGTTTTAGGTATTCCTTGGGGAGTCGCCTCTGCCCTCAAAAAGGATTATTTCACCCACTCCTTAAAGGCCGCCTTTGTCGCCGCTACAATTCTTTTTGCAATTGCCAATACAGAAATGATCTTTCACTGGGCACCTTCAAAAATCACTCGCTATTTCTACCGCGATATTCAGGGCTGGCCGGAATACGTACGAAAGCTCTCTGAAACCGCTGAATTGAGAAATCGCAACTTGGCAGTCACCAATTGGACCTTTGGAAGTCGTTTCACTTTGTTTTCGGAACATCGAAACAACCTGTATATCCTGGATCATCGTTTCGACCAATTTGATCTCTGGAATCCACTTTCTCCGATCGGAAAAAATTTCCTCATCGCTGTAGAGCCCAAGCTCCTTCCAAGTTTTAAGGCAACAATTCGGTGCTCAAAGCTTGAAATACTGGAGATCCTGCCGCTGAGCTGGCACGATCAAGAGCTTATTTCTTTTGAACTTCTCGACTGTGAAGACTTTCATTGGGCCAACTAAAGCACGGCAATAACTTTCTTCACCACTGATTCGGGGCTGATCACCTTCAGGCAGAGGTTGTCCGTGCACTCCGTTTTTCGATGATTGGTTGCACTGACACACGGAGAACATGACATGTGGGAGTAAATAGCGCTCGAATTTCCCAAAGAGCCATAAAGACTTGGGGTTTCAGGTCCAAAAAACACGAAAGATCGGATATTGGTCACACTTGAAAAATGCCCGGGCCCGGAATCATTCGTAATCAGCACCTTTGCAAGGGAGTAAAGTGTTGGAAGCTCCTCAAAAAATACACAACCTGAAAAATTCACGCACCGAGCATGTCCGACGGCCGTTGATATCCAATTGTTTTCGTCGCTCTCGTTCGGAGCGCCGGTCAACAAGATATAGATATCTTGGCGAGACTCCAGGAGGAGGCGAATCAGTCTCATAAAATATTCTTTGGGCCATTTTCGTTGAGGCAAAAATTCGCCCGCATTCGCATTGATCAAGACAATGCCCTGATTTGAATTCCATCCCACCGTGGCCTTTTTGATCTTGTCTTCCACCGCTCGTCGCATGTCTTTGGTAATCTCGGCTTGGGCCATCTTAATGTCTTGCTTCTCAATGGTTTGTTTTAAAAAACCATCCGAACTCACACCGCCAACTAAAGACTCGATCAAATTCATAAAATTGTGGGCAATATGAGTGTGGGCATTGTAAGGCACCCGGTGAGTTAGAATCTCGCCGCGATAAAGTCCCTCTTGGTGGTAGCGATGAAATCCCACTCGATTTTGAGCGAAGGAGGCCCAGGTGAGTAGAGCTGTCACTCGTGAAAAAAGCTCCAAATCCACGCAAGAATCAATCTTCCTCTGACGGCACCAAAATATAAACCGAAGCGAGTCCCACAGCAATAGAAACAAGTTGCGCTCACGAAGTACAAAAATATTCTCGTCCTTCACTGTCTGCAACAGATAAAGGCTCGCCTTGTTTTTATTAAAAATAAGAAAGAAGAGTTCGCAGTCCCAGGAGCGAGCCTTGCGCATGCAAGGATCTGCCAAAATGGCACTGCCCATTTCACTCAACTCGATAAAGAGAATATTTTTAGGGCTTGGCAGCTTCTGAGAGCGGAATATTTGCAAGATGAAATCAAGACAAGTAACCAAAAAACACAGTGGCACACCGATATAAAAATCAATATTCCTCATAGCGTTGATATTCACAATCACCTACTTGCAGCTTTGAGTTCGATGGTTCCCAATAGTAGCGATGCACTTCATTTCTGCCGTGAGATGCATGGCCGATCAAAGCTCTACCGTAGTCACCGCAACGAAGAACGCCGAACAGCAGGAAGAAACGGCGTTCACCATCAGCGATACAGCTTCTTTCTTTTCTCCACTCTTCTCATGTTAACCTTGGATTTTTCCATGATCTCCCAGACACTCGTGCCCTCATATCCATTTTCCGAAAATGGAGCGATCGCCGTTTCGATTAATTCGTCTCTTGAAGACATGTGTTGCTCCCTTTGGCTTGACCATTTTCATGTCCATGTGATGGCTCTTTTTTTGATAAGAAAATCCGTCCCATCAAGCCCTTACTCCAAACGCGATAACGATCCACGTAGGAGAAAATCGCGGGAACCACGACTAGCGTCAGTAAGGTCGAGGATATAAGTCCGCCGACAATCGCCCAGCCCATCGCCGTGCGCATTTTAGAGGCTTCGTTAAGACCGATGGCAATAGGCATCGTTCCCGCGATCAGCGCAAATGATGTCATGAGAATAGGGCGCAACCGCGAC
>JAHFAA010000032.1 GCA_023250775.1 Bdellovibrionales bacterium | reverse complement strand
GGTTGGTCTATCATTTTCCCAAAAGTGTCTCGGCCTCGGTCTATTCTTCAAGAAAAGTTACTCATCCGCAAAAATTAAAGTTCTCTCAGCGATTTGCCAATAAATCCCAGCTCTCTTCTCGTATTGGAAACTATTTTCAACAAGTCATGATTGATGAGCTCGGGATGCAGTCCCGAGATACATTTTGGGAAATGGAAAATTTGAAAGAAGAAGCACTTTTTTTTGCGCAAACAGCTTACCCTTTTGACCTCGTTCTGCGCATGATCCAATGGCTTAGACTTCACAATCGTTTAAAAACTGAAAATGAGGTCGCCGACTTGGCCAAAAAAACTCTTCGTTCGGAATTATTTTGGGGGCAACAGTGGCATTGGTACCAGACTCAGGAAGTGAGCAAGAAATTCTCCCAATATCTTCAAAATTGGAAAACATATTCACGCAATCATTCAATTATATTGCATGAGGATCAAAAATCTGCCAGAACACTGCTTAGTTTTTCACCAGGCCCCGGGATTTCGAAGAGTCTCTATTTTGATGACCTGATTCTAAAGGATTTTGTAGGGCAATGGTCAAAATGGTGGTGGTTTTATTTTTTAGAGGAACGCGCTCAAATTAATATCAAACGAGTGGAGGATACTTGGAATCTAAAAATTTCAATGAACAAACTCCATTAAAAAAAGTCAGCGATCTTTTTAGCTTCCTGAGCGAGACGATGGGGGGCGGAGAGGTTCGAGATAGAATTGGTATCGTTAGAAGCGAGTGGCATCGCATTTTGAATGGCAAAGACCTGCCGATCAATAGATTTGAAGAGATCCTCAATCAAGTGGGAGTGAACACGCTCACGGCCATGAATTATACCATCGATCATCGTTTGGCCGAGCAATTTTTGCGTGGAGGGCATGATCAAGTTCCAAGCGAATATTTAAAAGGGGCGTATTCCACGAGAAGAATTGGCAGGATAATTATTGATATCTTAAAAGATCAGTTTGGCGATAGTTTTGTGAGAAAAATCTTACTGTCGTTGCAAATAGGTCCCACTTTCTTTTCCAAAGAAATGGATTCTTTAGCGGTCAATACGGAAATTTACGGGCGGCTCTATGCTTTGCTTACCCGGAACTTCGGATTCAGTGAAGATGATTTATATTGGATTGGCCAAAAAACGGCTTTTTATAACGAGAGTACTCCTTTTGCCAAAAAATTTAGCAAACTTAGTCTGACCTCAAACTATGCATATTTTCTGGAAGAAGTCGCCAAAGATATTGAGCAATCATATGATTATGAACTTGTTGCGTTGAGCGCCGACAAGGTTCTTATTAAAAAGAAATTAAATCAAAAGATCCAAGATGAAACGGGAAAAAAGATATATGGAAATAGGCAGACATGTGCTTATTCCCTGGGCTTCGCAACGACGTTAGGACATTTTTCCTGTGGCGCTTTTCCCCAGGCAAAGATGATTAAGAGTCTCTATGACACCGGTGACTGTTCAATTTATGAAATCAATTTGAAAAAATTTACGCCGCCAAGGCTTTTTTACGATTCAGTTTATTCGCACTGATCAGATTTCGGGCATCCCACAAATGTTGAAAACTGTCTGCGAGTTTGCAGGCCTCTGGAGACCAGGCCTTCCAATGCTGAACATAAGCGGTGGTTCTTCCAATATCCCAAACTGTCACGAGCTCTGGAGTAAATCTTGTTAGACCAAGTGATTCATTGAACTCAAAAGAGCGATTGGGAACAGTCCCGGTGACCAGCATTTCATCCGTTTTTTTTTCAACGGTAAGTTGAATAATGCCAACAGTGATTAGCTTTTTAATTCCGTCTTTTTCTTGGCCTGTTTCCCCTGACTCTTTATTTACTGTAAGAGAACCGACATACCCCATATTGAGTTTCATAAGATAACATTTTTCAAGATATTCGGCGGCATTTTTGTATATGTAATCAGGGTTAACTTTATTTTCTAGGGTATGGAGTAAAGGAAAAGGAATAGAGAATAATCGACAGGTCGCATCGGTAATATATTTAAATGAAGCGACAATTTTTCCATCTTTATTTCTTTCAAGGGCAACAAAATCACACAAGAAATCTTCGGCCCCAAGAGGAAAAACTGTATTTCCGTACCGCTCTTGGTAAGAATTTATGCGTGATTGGATAATCTTTGAAAAATATTTTTGTCCCTCTTTCAGGATTAAAGTATGGTAAGGCGATTCAAGGTGAATGAATGTGTATCGTGTTTGCATGATCTCTCCCTCTAGATTGCTAATCGGGATTATGTCTATGCATGTTTATAATCAGTGAATTTAGGGAAAAAGGAAAAAGATGACTAACCTGACCAAAATGAATGCTCATTAAGTCATCCGAACACTGGTTAAGTTAAATTTTCTTTAATTATTTCACGCCATCAAAGATGGATGGCATTGTCGCCTGCTCTCGCAATGGTAAATTTTTTTTAAAAATGGTTAATAAAAATTTACCTTTTTAGAAGTCGTCATCTGGAAAGTTAGAAAAGATAAATTTGATCAAAATCCCAGTTGTTTTCGGGTATGCATCTTCGTTGCGACGGTTTTCGACTTCGAATTTCCAATTCATTTTGTTTGCCAGTTCATAAATCGAAAACAATCCTAATCCTGTTCCTTCCTCTTTTGTCGTGGCCTTTTGCCCGCTATTGATCTTCATAAGAGTCACTGGATCAGTACCACCGCCATCATCATGAAAAATAAGTGAATTTTCTCTTATAAAAACTCTTAAAAGTTTGGCCTTCTGATCAATGGAGTTTTGAATAATATTTGTCACCACCCTCTCAAATTTAGGCATATTCATTTTGATTTTGGGAGTTGCAAAGGATTCGATACTAATTTTGATTATTTCCGGATCATACGCCTGAGATATTTTGACAATCTTCTCCTTAATATCAACCTCTGTTTCCGAATGATCCTGAACAGTTTCTCGTATCATTTGGGTAATATCTTTGCTGGCAATTTTTATTTTCTGAAAACTCTTTTTCCCCTCATCCCATGGAAGCCCTTGATCCATTTTTAGCTCAAAGGCGGATATTTGCATCACCAAGATACTTATTTTGTTATTTATGTCATGGGCGAACGATGCCACGGTATAATCCATAAATGTTCCTCCAAGTTAATACTAAGGCATTAGGAGAATTCAATTGAGTAAAAAAATCTTCTCGGGATTTTTTGAATCCTTTTGTGCAAAATCGTGCAAAAGGCCGCTTGCAAGGGCCTGCTCCACAAGTGTGAAAAAAATACACGCTTTTGCTGTAAGATCATGTAAAAAATGCAGGTAAGAGTTTGTAAAACTTATATATTGGCCCCTTTCGCAGTTCGTTTGCTATCAACACCCCATTGAAAAAAAACTGTTTTGGTATTTGTGCCGAGACAGACCTTTAGCAAATCTTTGGGGAGGATGTTATGGGAAAATCAGGGGTTGGAATGTATTTAGTGGTTGTGGCGTTGCTTGGAATGTTGAATGTTCACTCTTTGTCGGCAGCTGTGGGGACTGAGAAAGATGCCGCTCTCATGGGGGATGGGTACTTCAAAATTGCCAGCGTTCAAGTCGAAAGAGAAGTTGCACCCTATGAAGTTGCCGATCAATATTTTGCTCCTGAAAGCAGCAATAACAAGAACCTGGGCGAAGTGATCATGGCCGTTGACCAGCTGATTGCCCTTGGAAAGAAAATTTGGCCAATCATTGAGGCCGGTCGACCAGTGGTCAATACAGAGCTTCCGGTTGTGCATGTTCTTCCTCGCGAGGCCGGTCAGAATGGTTCGCTCTATGATCTTAGCGGTTGGCAAGCGCCTAAGACCATCGGCTATCGAGTCACTTATAAGAACCTTTATGGTATGGAAGTTATTGCGTTCACTTATTCAATTTCCTTCCAGCCTGGTGGCCAGTTTAATGATACCGGTGCCTATATCGCCGGCGCTTCGGTTACCGCCAATAACGTCAGTGTATCTTGGGGATTTGACTTCTCTGCCAAGAGTGAAGTTGTGGCCATCACCAATCGTGGTACAAGACAGAATCCTGTTGCGGGTTTGACCTTGAAAATCTCTTATATTGCAAAAACCGTGTTTAGTGATATTCGGAATTCCTACAATTATCATTTGACCGGTCGTGGAGAACTTTTCCAAGTTGAATAGTTAGTCTGGGGTACCATGATCCCTTTATGGTCGTGGTACCCGTTTTTCCCACCTAAATAAAATCAGATACTTGTTCTTCGATAAAATCCCGCAATATAAAATATATAGGACTAGTGGATAAAATTCCTATCTCCCTTACACTGTGGGTGGTTTTTTGAATTGAGGGATGACGTCATGATCACCATCTTGAAGAGATTGATGAGCTACGGCCTAGTCGGCTGCCTATTGGTATTTTCTCTCTCCCTACTGCCAAGTTGGGCCGCGCCGACCCTCGAAGGGCGTGATATCAATCACGTGCTGGGGATTTATATCGGACCGAGAGGATTAGCAGTCTTAGAAAATAATTTTGATAAGCTCCTTGATGCCAACGGCATTTCCCCCAATTCATATTTCTTTGAAAAAATTGAAAAGACTTTGGATCCAATGACAATTGAAGAGATCATTCCGAATCCAAAGCTGCAAAGTATCGCCAAAACGGTGCGAACCTATTTCCGTCAATTCTTTCGCGGCTTCACCATTCAAAATACCCACCAGTTCCAATTTTCTGCTGACGGGGTTGAGATCACCGGTGAGTGGGAAAAATGTGGTGTGAAAGTGCTGGGCAATACGTTGGATGAATTGACCACTCGTTCCGGGATAAGAATGCGTTTAAATCTTCGGGCCAAGGCCCTGAGGTTATTTGTTGATAAAGTGCGTGCGCGCGATTTGAAGCACGCCTTTCTAGGTGATGTTGGAGTCGATGGTTTTTATCTTGAACTGGCAGACGGCGCCAAGAATCCTCTTGATATTAGCATGGATGCCGAGGCCTACGTTATGGATAATGCCGGAGTTGATTTGAGAATGGGCAACATTCAAACCAATATTAAAACAGTTCCACTCAAAACATCTTTTAAATCACCCATGATTTTGCCCACCGTGGAAATTCGCATTAATGGCCGTCGTGCTTTCCTGAAGGCCAGTGAAGTGGAAAAAATTGTACGCGATCAGTTGCCGAAGTTGGTTGAAGGTTTGCGTGAGGTTATCCAGAAAAATTTGGATGAAAGTCTGATCCCCATGGCGCGCGAGAAGGCCACCGCCTTTCTTTCTAAGGGGCATGTGGAAATTAACGAGATGGAACCAGTGGGGATTGAAACTGGAAAGAAAGATGTAAATTATCGATGGGGAATTTATGCCAGCAAGGTGGAAACACTTCCCGGCCCCATGTTACATGCTGGAATCAATGGTTACATCTACGATCCCAAGTTTCGCGATGACCTCAATGTTCCCGCCGAGCTGCTCGCCCCCAATCCTCCTGCTTTAACCACCTTCAGTGGAGTCGATTTCGATTTGGCCTTGTCCTTAAATCAGGGATTGGTTAATCGCATGTTGCAATATGGGCAACGACGACAATATTTTAGCAATATGAAGACGAAGAGTGGGGTGAAGCTGGAACTTGTCGAGGCCCCAAAACTGACGATGGTGGGAAAGGGCGCCAGTAATAAACCGGCGACGCTTTCGATTATTACAAAATATACCGTAACTGGATGGCAAAAGATTTTTGTGAAAAATCCCATTCAGATCAAAATGGATTTGGAACTGGATTTCCCACGCACAGCTGATGGAAAAAATCCTATGCTGGTTAAGGGAATCGACATCAATTCGGGATACATTGCAGATAAATACATCCGTCTCTTCAAAAAAACGGTGAGAAATAAAATGAAGG
Source organism: Bdellovibrionales bacterium (assembly GCA_023250775.1). Lineage (GTDB taxonomy): Bacteria > Bdellovibrionota > Bacteriovoracia > Bacteriovoracales > Bacteriovoracaceae > GWA2-49-15. The sequence goes on along the minus strand of JAHFAA010000032.1, from coordinate 8,882 downwards.
ACCAGTTGAAGACGATTTCAAAGGCCGTGGCCGGCATGGCCTTGAGTGAGGATTTACCATTGCCCAAGGCCTTAGGTGGTATTCCGATGAAAACGACACAAACAAAAGTTGATCCCAATGGGCACTTGGTAATTTTTATGGATCTCGATTTAAATTAGATTTCGGAAGGAGAAATATTATGACGATGAAAATTAAAAGTTTGATTGGTCTTTTGGCCTTGGGGCTTCTGCTCCTTCTTGGGAATGCATCGGCGGCAGAAGGGACAACCGTTGTCGTCGGAAAAGGTGCTCTGGAGTCAGTCAATCCGTTTCAATTAAAAGGACTTGATACTTATCGTGGGCTTTACGCCACGATCTTTTTTGTGTCAGGGCGCGAGGCCGGACTTGGAATTGCCGGATCACGACCACGCATTCGTCAGGTTATGAAAATTGAAGGGCCTTTTGAAATTCACGGGAATGGGGAATTGGTGACGATTCCGGCCACCGCCGTTTCGAGAGTCGGCGCTTTTCAATTTAATTACGTCATGATCGTGGTTCATTCTCCCTATATTGAAAAAGTTGCCATTCGCAATCTCGATGGAACAGTGCCTGATGGGCAGGGAAAAGTGGATACCACCATTACCGATGACAGCTCACCCTTTAACTACCGAGATCTTTTTGTCTTAAAGAAGTTTGAAATCTCTGGGGCAGAGAAGACCGGTGCGATTGTTCAGCTGGTTCCTCATTCGATTCGCCCTTAGTTGATCATAGGCCTTTTTTGCCGAGTTCAGACGAGGCCGATGTTCACTGTCTTTTCATTATGTTGTAGGACATTTTTGCCGATTCCCTGGTATCGGAGTATAATCTGTACCGTCATCCAATACCAGGCCTGTTAACCTGCACGTTGCTTTCTACACTGGCCTAGCTCCTCATCACAGATTATCCGGCATAAATTATGAAAATTCCTATCCTATTGCTAGAAATGGCATTGGCCTTGGCGCTTATATTTTATTCAGCGTATTCGTATGCGCAAACAGGGCCGGAAGCTCTGGCGAATATTTTGCTGCAGTATCAGGGGTGGGCAAAAGAAAAAAGTTTCGGTCAACTTTTTGGCGAAAATTGGCAGACGCAGGGAACTTCCTCACAGCGAAGTTACCAGACCTCCATCGACTTTGGTGCCTTTGATTTAAAAATCTGGCGCAATGTTTATCCTGATTTGCTGTCGAAGCAAGGATGGGTGGCGGACGATCAGGTGTCTTTTTATTTCAAGGCCGAGGCGTTGATTAAGCTTTTCGAAAAAGAGTTATCCACCAGTAATTTAAATTTGGGCAGTATTTCAGGAGATGCCTCGGCCAAAATTTCTATCGAAAAACGCTTTCATAGTTTTCATGTTTATCCAACCAAGGAAGGTGCCTATACCTCTGATTTGCGCTATCTCTTAACGCCTTTTTGGTTTTTTAGCAGTGCCGGGATGAAAGAGCTGAAGGCCGGCGATAATATTATTGCCGAGGATTGGCTGTATATTGATGGCCAGGGCAAAGTGCATTGGTCCGGCCCCTACGGCATCTCGGGCGATGTCAGTGCCACGGCCTCACTTTATCGCGCCTCTAAACGCGAGGTCGCTTATCAGCAGAAACTTCTACCGGGGCTACGACTAGGCATTGAAGTTGAAAAGCGTATTGGTCTTTCCATCGAGGCCAGTCTTGGAATGGAACTTTATAAATGCATCCAACTATCCCTGATCGATTTTGGGCTGTCCTATAGCAAGCAAACCGCCATGAAGGCGGATTATCTTTTTCCCTATGATGAAAGATTCTCCAGCTGGGAAAATCTCACCGACCACGCTTCCAAAGTTATTGGCCTGCAAAATCTTGAGGAATATCGCGAGTTTTTAGTGGCGCAAGAATTTACTGACACGATGGCGTTTGATACCCATCTGACTTTTTTGATTTTCCGTTTTGCCGCCAGTGAGAGTACGGAAGAAAAAGACCTTTATTTGAATTCGAGTGAAGGGCAAGAGCACGAACGATACTATCGTCATGATCGGAGGCAAGAATTCAAGGTGAATTCCTTTTTGTCCTTGTTTCAAGGCAGTCTCTTTGGCCTTTTGGATTTTCTCTATACCGCCTTTCGAGGAATCCCTTATTACACGGAAAAGAATTCTGGAATTGAGTATAAGTATCAGGAGAATCTGCTAAAAAAAGAAATTCCATATTCCTTGACCGAACAGCAGGCCTTTCGCTCGCACCGAACTTATACTCATCTTGTGCAACGTAAGGGCCTGTGGAAATGGCTGTCAAAGCTGAAGTTAAAACATCTTTTTGTCGAGTATCAGCTGACCAAGACCCCTCAGGGTGACTGGCGGGATGTTTTAAAAACCGCGCAGACACCGTGGCGTTTTGAAAATCAGTTTACCTTGGGCCTTCCGGGCATCACGGCCTTCTTGGCCCAGAGTTATGAGGAAAATAAAAAGCATCTCGATGAAGCGTGTGCCGCCACGGCATGCAGTGAAAATGATTACTCACTTTTGCTGGATTCGCTGCAAAACGCTTGGAGCGAGTTTTCTCATCGCTCGGTCACGGGCTTGGAGCGTGAGCAATGTAATCGCGAGGTGGAGAGCTACTTAAAAAGTAAAAGCTTTTGGTTTAAACTCGTTCACCGCCAGCAACTAAGAGTGCTGTGTATTCAGAAAGTTTCTTTTTTGGATGGCAGCGAACGCTTGAAAAATCTCAATGTAAAATTATTTTATCAATTCTGGGAAGAGCTTGGTGGAGAATTCAAGGGCAATCAAGGTTTGAGTTTGTTTTTCGGCAAAGAAAATGTTTTTTATCAAGGACGTTTTATTTTTCAGCAGAATAATTTTCCATATCTGCTTGAAATTCGTTCTGATACTCCACTCATCTTGCGGCCTTCAGACGAAGCGCTGGTGAAAAATGGACTACGAGCGCCGGCCAGTTTGATGTCGAGTTCCTCAGAGTTTTAAGGTTTTTTGGATTGGTTAGATTCTTTTTGAACGTCTTCCACATGGCCTTTTAGAATCCAGGTTTTTTGCACCGCTTTGAGAGTGACAGAAACATCTTTAAGCAAAGCGAGAATGTCTTTGGCGAAGGTAGGTTCCTTGGCCACTTCAGACATCAGCACATTGACATTGTTTAAGGTGGTTTCTAAGAGTTCCTCACGACGCGCCAATGGAGTCAGAATTTTATTGGTGTTTTTGAGAGTGTCGGTCAGGAGACCATTCCCCACAATATCACGACGGGCGATTTTTACTGTCTCAGTGAAGTCTTTTAAATCTTTCACAAGATTATTCATATTCACCATCAGCGGGCCAACTTCTTTATACAAGTTGGCCAGGTCATTGGGGCCAATTTTATCGGACAACACTAAAAGAGCATCAGACCATTTTTTAAGTCCAACGAGCATGCCGTCCAATTTTCCAGTCACATTGCCGATATTTTTTCCGGAAACTAAATCAGGCAAATCCATCGAATCCATTCCCTTGATTTCCCCGCCATTTTCCACCTGATGGGCCTCGGTGGTCCCGGGAACAATATCAATGCGTTTTTCACCAATCACAAAGGCCCTGTGTTGCCTTGCCATGCTGTCTTGACGAATTTTATTTTCCAGAGAGTTTTTCACACTAAAGGTCACTTTGATTCTGTTATCGCTGTAAACTTCGAGATGTTCAACTTCTCCCACCCGCAACCCACTTAAGGTAACGAGGCTGCCTTCGGTCAGGCCTTCCACATCATGATAATAAGCAAAATAACTATTCTTGGCCTCGAACCACAAATTGCGTTTGCCAATGATAAGCACGGCGATAATCATGGCGGCACAGGATAAAAGAACGCCCAAGACCGCCTTCTTTTCTATTAGGTTGAGACGCATGAAACCTCCAACTGCTTACGCATTTGTGTAATAAAGGTGCTCCACTCAGTGCCTTTTTCCTCGAGATACTGGTCAACTGTCTCCAGTTTTTGAGTTTCTGCGTTCCAGACAGAATCACAAATGGACAAGGCGAAGGGAATATTTTCAGTGCAAAGAAGAGTGGCCCGTTTTTCTGTTTGTTGTAATTTGATCCAGTGAAAGAGCTCAGGTAATTTTTCCCACCGAAACATATTGGTGGGGTCCTCAAGCAAAACGATTTTAGGCAGACACACCACGGCCCTTGCCAAGATTGTGCGTTTTTTGATTTCCCATGGAATATGATCGGGGCGCAGGTTCCAAAAATTTTCAGGAATTATCGCTTCCCGCAGAGCTTTATGAGTTAATTCGTCCGGCCCCAGCTCTCCCACTTTGATATTATGATAGCGAGCTGGAAGTTCAACGTTCTCAAGGATGTTGAGGTTGGAGAGAAGGCCCTTCTCCCTTTGGGCCAGGCCAAAATTGATATAGAAGTTCTCATTTTTTCTGAGGTGATCAAGCGAAGGAAAGTCGATTGTCCCGGTGCTCAGTGTCCCAAGTCCCAAGATGAGGCGAAAGAGGAAGGTGGAGTTTCTTGCTTCAAGAAAACCGACAATTTGTCCAGGGCGAACCTGAAAATTAAAATTAGTCTCGGCCGTGAGAGTCCCGATGTGGCAAGTCCCGGCAGGACTACGAACATCTACGATTACATCTTGAGTCCGATCCATAAATAAAAAATCCCGCTGAAAAATATTTGTAAGGCAATGGCGATAAAAAGGGCATCGACCACTGCTTTGTTCGTGACGATAGGCACCTCAAAAGGTGCTTTGTGGAGTGACATGCCACTTTTGATGGCCACCATGAAGATCCCTGTGCCGATCAAAGTCGTTTTGGCGATGAAAAAGAAAATGTCCGCAGGTGCCAGTGATAAGGAAATGGAATTTAAAAATTGAAAAAGGGGATAGTAGCTCCAAAAATTTGCACCAAACCAGGCGCCAACAATTCCGGCAAAGACAAAGCAGATCGCCATACAAAAGATCGAGAGCGTTGCCGCCAAAAGTCTGGGGCCAAGCAGGTATTGTTTGACATTAATTCTCATGGCCAACAAGGCCTCAATTTCCTGCTGCACTTTCATGGTGGCCAATTCACTCGCCACGGCCGTGGCCGAACGGGCAATCAAGACGAGCGAAGACATGAGTGGCGCCAGCTCGCGCACCAGAACCACAACAACGATTTGGCCTAAGCTATCGTTGCCACCAATAAAGGAGAGGCCTAGTCGTGCTTGAAAGGCGACGGACAGACCGGCGAAGACGCCCAGGATTCCCATGAGTGGGATGGCCTGATTGAAAGTGTAATAGGTTTGACGGAGAAAAACGCGAAGGAATTCCTGGCGCTGGCCTCGATCGTGAGGAATGTATTCGAGGAGGGGAATCAACCGAAACTCCGGCCCAAAAATAGGTATTGTGAAACCAGAATACGGTACTTCGGGCCCATTTAGGCCCCAGGCAGTTTTTACAACTGAGTCCTAAATCTTACAAAAACTGTCGGCCGGTATTTTACGGCCTCATTTCAATGGGTTGTAAAGTTTATCGTTTACAAGAATGCAAAATTCCCTCACATTGACCAAGTTTTTTCACAGGCGGAGGTTCCTATGATCAGGTCGCGTTTTACGTTGTCATTTTTATTGCTCAGTTCTCTGGTTCTTTTGGGCCAAGGCTGTACTCAAAAAAGTGCCCAAGGACTTCTGCTTAAGGCCAGTGATATTTGGAGCAATCGCCCTCAGAATCGCGACCATTTTATGGCGATCATCCGTCTGTCCGAACCAGCGTTGCTCGAAAAGGCGGTGCTCGATAACGGTCACCTCACCGTGGCGACAGAAGCAAAAGAGGCCCTGCTGGTTGAGCAGACAAAAAAAGAAGAAGAACTCAAAAATCTTTCTCCCGAAATTAAAATTTTCTATCACTATCGCTGGGCCTTGAATGCTTTGGCGATCATGGCACCGATCTCACTCGAAGATAAAATAAAGGGCATGGAAGGTGTTTCCTATATTGAGAGAGAAGGAACTTTCGACCGCCCCGTCCTGGCCGCTGCTCAGGGGAAAAAATCTAATGATGAGGATCTGACCGTCGACAACTCCGTTTCCTTTATTGGTGCCGCCCGTGCGCATAAAGAATTGGGAATTACCGGCAAGGGCGTTAAGGTTGGAATCGTGGATACCGGCATTGATTATACTCACGCCATGTTTGGTGGAGTAGGAACAAAAGAGGCCTATAAAAGTATTGATCCAAGTGGGCCTGCCGTTGGTTATCCCAGTGCCAAGGTTGTGGGAGGAATTGATCTGGTTGGAACCGCCTACGATGCCGCCTCACCACTTTTTGAACAACGTATTCCGCTTCCTGATCAAAATCCGCTTGATGAAGGAGGCCATGGTTCCCACGTCGCCGGTACAGTCGCCGGAATTGGCGATGGCGTGAAAACCTATTCAGGTGTGGCGCCCGATGCTCAACTGTATGCCATTAAAGTTTTTGGTGCTCACGGTTCAACCAGCGATTCTGTGGTCATCGCCGGCCTTGAATATGCCATCGATCCCAATGGTGATCTGAATGCCGATGATCGATTGGATGTGCTTAATTTATCCTTGGGAAGTGAATACGGAAAACCTCATATTCTCTATGGAGAGGCGATCAAAAATCTCGCCTCTGCCGGAATTGCACTTTCAATTTCCGCCGGCAATGCCGGACATAATGCTTATATCGTAGGCGCTCCTTCGACGTCCGAGGCCGCTCTTTCTGTCGCCGCCTCCGTTGATGGAATGCCTCACAACTGGCAGTTCGATGGAATAAAATTTAGCGGTGGCACGCTTGATATTTTGGCCGAGTCGATTGAAGGCGCCACCACAGTGCCACTCAGGAGCGTGCAAAATATCAAAGAGGAACTGGTTTTCGTGGGAACTCTTGCTCAGGATATTAGTGATGATTTGAAGGCGCGCGTGAAAGGCAAGATTGCCTTGATCGATCGTGGGGAAATCAGCTTTGTGGAAAAAATGAACAAGGCCGCCGCTTTTGGTGCCATTGCCGCGGTGGTCGCCAACAATCGTCCTGGCGAACCATTTAAGATGGGTGGCGACGCACCGGTGAGTATTCCCGGGGTCATGATTAGTGTGGAACTTGGAACCAAAATCAAAGAACAGCTCAGCTCCGGCCCGGTGATCGGCGATTTGACCTCGCGAGAACGGATTAAAAAACCTCAACTGATCGATACCCTGACTGACTTCAGCTCACAAGGCCCTCGTTCTATTGATGGCGCTTTCAAGCCGGAAGTTTCTTTGCCAGGCTCTGATATTATTTCCGTCGCCATGGGGCAAGGAGATGAAAGTGTGATGATGAGTGGAACCAGTATGGCCGCTCCTCACATGACGGGTGTTTTTGCCTTGTTGAAGCAGGCCCTTCCTAATTTCAGCGTTGAGGAGCTGAAGGCCGTTGCCATGGGGCAGGCCAAAATTATTAAAGATGCTTCGGGAAAAGTTTATCGCTGGTCCGAACAAGGTGCGGGCAGAGTTGATGCTTACCTGTCTTTGCAGGCCCAGGCCTATTTCAGTCCAGCAGGACTCTCACTGGGTGAAGTCCAAGTTTTAAAACGCAAAAAACTTTTTCAGCAGGTTCTCTTCAAGAATATTTCCAAGCACGCTCTCAATTTAAAGTTTGAGAGTGGCGCAAGCACTGAGTTAGGGCTTGAAGTCCAAGGCCCTAGTACTCTTGCCGCCGGTGAAAGTGCCCAGATAAAAATCTATGCCACACTTTCGGCCCCAAGCGAGGTCAGTGCGGAATTAAACGGCGAGATTTTGGCCAAAGATGCTGACAGTGGCGTGACTTTAGTTCACTTGCCTGTGATGGCCTTGGTAACTCGAGGGCAGTCTTTGAAACAGCAGGGATTGGAGGTCTTCGCTTCCTCTGAGGATGATGAAACAGACGCCTTGGCACAACTGAAAATTCAGAATTCCGGCCCAACCGACGGTGAGGCCTACGTTTTCAATTATCTTGGAAAAGATGCCGAGTTGCCGGTAGAAACAGGCATCAACAGCTCACGCTCGCGTTTATGTGATCTGCAAAGTGCCGGGTACCGAATTATTGATCGCGCAGGGGAAGCTGGTGTTGAACGTGTTCTGCAATTTGCGGTGAAACTCTATGCTCCCGTGACACGTTGGCAGGGTTGTGAAGTTTCTATCTTGATTGATGGTAATAGTGACGGAACACCTGATCAGGAATTGGCGGGAATTATCGGTGATAATCTCGGTGGGGTCGGCGATTCAGAGTATCATACTTTGCTTTTAGATGTTCCTACCGTCAAGGCCCTGCGTAAGGTTTATGAAGAGGCCCATGCGCGCGGGGATGCAAGTGCTAAAGAAGATTACACCACCGCCATCTTGGAAAAACGTCCAATGCAGGCCTTCAATCAAAGCACGCTGTCGATTTTAGAAGTTTCACTGGATAAGATTTTTGTTTCGCCAGTTGGACAATTGAATTTCAAATTGCAAGTGCTGAGTGAAGATGGGACCTCACGAAAAGGCGACGAGGTTTTGGGAGTTGATGAGTGGAAGTCGGTAAACTTGGGCGACGGTGGCCAGGGATTCTTGGCCATGCCTGAAGTTGTCAAAGTTGCTGCAAACTCCACACACGTGGTGGATTTAAAACTGGGGGCGCGACCTGAAAGCGCCATTGTTTATTATCCCTACAACAGCTGGTCGACAGTGGCAGGTCTTGGGGATCAGCAGTCAGAATTGCCGAAGAAAAATTACGTTTACGCGGGCGAATAATGAGTCGGGGTCAAGTCTTGTAGACGAAGGCCCCTTCCCGCACATTTTGAATCGTGGTCTGAACGCGCTTGTTTGATTTTCCCTTGCCTGAGGCCTTGGTATTTTTGATCTCCTCAGATTTACGCATCATCAGGAGGAGCGCTTCGCCAATGGATTTACCCAATAGTGGTGGCACGGCATTGCCGATC
>JAHFAA010000397.1 GCA_023250775.1 Bdellovibrionales bacterium | reverse complement strand
TCCTTTAACGGCCTTTTCGGTTTGCTGCAAACTGATTTCCATGTGGTTGACATCAAACTGCTTATTCTCGTAAAGGGTATTTAAGGCGACCATTCGCTGTTCAACATTTTCTAAATTTGCGGCAACTTCTTTACTCTCATTTTCAAGATCGGTGAAAAAAGTGCTTTTTATTTCCTCGCTCTTTTTTTTCAGCAACTCTCGAGTCATTTTCTTTTGTTCGCTTAAACGGTGGCGCATGTTTTCAATTCTTGAATCGGAAAGCGTTTGACTGACGATGTTCAGGATCGTATTTGAGGTCAAGATATCTAAAGTTTTTACATCTATATAGAACTTCGTCTTCATCTCAGTATCCTGACGAATCCCGATGAATTCAGGAAGAATCTTTGTAACTTCGTTAATCCTGCAGTCTTTATTATCATTGCAGTCTGCAAAGAGCTGCTCAACCGATAAAATTATCTTTGAATCAAATCCATTTAAATTAAGTTTTTTATAGTTGGGGTCAGTGATGATGCCCACTGCCACATCATGCAAAAAATCCAACGATTTTGCCATGCCGACAATCTCCGCCGGTGACAATACATCATTCGTTTCACCTAGCACCTTAGAGAGGGCGTTGCTGGGGGAATTGGTTTCGTTGCTGACGCTTCTAAATCCCAGTGCGACTTTGCATATTAAATTTTGGGTAAAATAGAGATAACCGGCAATGACTAGGCCTAAAATCGGAATCCCATAGCTGACGAGTCGATATCGCCTCATCAGGCTCCATAAAAAGCCAAAGTTCAAAATCGTTGTGTCATCCAGGAGAATACTTAACTTTTTCAAGGAGACCAGATCTTCCACCAAGGGCGTTTTGTCATCGAAATTTTATCCTCTGTTCTCGGACTCCTTGGTTCATCCAAGAGGAGGCCTTTTAAATTTATTCCATAACCGGAAAAGAAATTTCGAATTTGTGTCACCTCTTCCCGTCGCGTGTAACCTTTTGCGACGATGATCGACAAACTTTCAAAACATTTCACGATGGGAAAATACTGTACTCGCGAAGTCTCAATTTTATGTAACTCAGGCACATCCCAAAATACCAGATCGAAAAGTGACATCACTTCTTTCAATAAATCGTAAAAATCTACCCCAGGCGATTTTGCTTGCTCAATCAGCTCGTTCAGATCGAGAAAATCAAAATGCTCATGGAAACGATGAACAAGAATCATGGGAGTCTTGCCTCCTCCCGACACCTCGATCACCTTACTTGATTGAACAACGGTCTTGAAGGCCCCCAGAAACAAGTTGTCCGAGATAATCCCAATTTTCATTTTCTTTTTATTTTCAAAATAACTTGCAAGACCCAGGATCATTCGCTGTTGTGATGCCTGATACCCGAGAGAAGAAATGGCGAATGATTTAATTCCGTCTACGTAATCCGCGAGATAACTGGCACCGACTCGATAGACTTCATGATGGTTTGAGACTTTGTAAAACTCTGTTTTCTCCACGGCTGATTTTATCGAAATGACGTTTGACCTTTCGACATTTCCATACGATTCATCCGGCAGGATTTCATTTAATACTTGAGCCAAAGTATCAGAGGCCATATCTAACCATCCTCAGCAAGATGCATTAGATCTATTTTCGAACCAATCGAACTTTTTTAAATGGGTAATTGTACCTAGGAAAGTTGTGCTACAGGGTACTCATCTTTCTCGTACGAGCAAGTGTTTCTAGTACCTTTCTTCCGGCGATGAGGCCCTCTGTTTCAGCTAATTTTAAATTTTCCACATTCCGCTCTTGCTCTAAGATTGTGGAAATGAGTCTGTCATTTTCGACCTCGATACCTCGCGAGACGATGGCACGCCTAAGAGTTCTGAGCAAAGTTGCTTCGTCGAAGGGCTTCTCAATCAAATCGAAGGCACCGTAGCGAAGGGCATGGATGGCATTGTTTTTATCTGCAAATCCCGTCACGATAAGAACAGGCATGGTGTAATTTTCTTGTCTTAAGATTTGCAAAAATTCTAGCCCCCCCATTCTGGGCATCTTGATATCCGAAAAAACAATATCGATTCGCTTTGTTCTGATAATTTCAAGCGCCTGCAGGCCATCGGCAGCTTGATAAACTTCAGAAAAATTATGTTTCACACTGGCAATGAGAAGATCTCTTAAATCGGTTTCATCATCGACCACGAGTAAATGCAAATCGTGAATACTCATATTTAGATATTGTACCGGCAAAAGGCGACAGTCAAACCTGAGCCGACGCGGGGCGCCGCACCACTCTCTGAAAAAATTCTTCTTGTGCTGTTTTGCATTTCAAGTGACACTTTCAATCAGAATTGCATCAGCAGGATCTCAATGGAAATTGTCGAAACAAGGCAGCAGCACGACTTGGGGCCTATCGAGGCCGAGTTGCAGGCATTGGCGTCTAAGACGACAATGGTGTTTTATTCTTGCCTGGCCTTTGGAGATTTTCAAACAACCTACATCAGTCCAAGTGTCACACAATTGCTGGGCCATCGCCCACAAGACTTCATGGACAATGCGCGTTTTCGAATTGAACGTTTCCATTCCGGCGATCGCATCCGAGTAATCTCACAGCTTAACCATACTTCCCAGAGTGACACACACAGCATTGAATACAGATTGCGCGCTAACGATGGCCGATATCGCTGGATTCGAGATGAATTTCAAATTTTAAAAAATGACCTGGGACGGCCGCAGGAGTTTTTCGGAGTCTGGCTTGATATCACTGAGCGAATCGAGGCAGAACAGGCCTTGCGAGAAAATAAAAAGGCCCTACGCACGTTAACGACCTCTGCCCAAGATGCAGTTTTCATGTTGGGTGAAGATGGCAATATCTCGTTTTGGAATGCGGCTGCAGAGAAACTTTTTGGTCAATCAGCGGCTGAGGCCATCGGCCATGATGTTCGCAAGTTTATTTCCTCGCCGCAATTTGATGAAATCTGCAAAAAGGTTTCAGACCTTGATGGAATGAAGGTAAAAAAAGTGATGGAAATTGAGGGCCATAAAAAAGATGGCTCGGCCTTCCCGCTTGAACTCTCCCTCTCCAATGTTTGCGTGGCCAACCGTTGGCATACCATGAGTGTGGTTCGAGACATCAGTGCACGCAAAGAGACCGAACAAAAAATTATTGAAGCAAGAGATGAATTTAATTCTTTCTTCAAACTGCTTCCTGACTTGGCATGCATTCTTTCGGTTGATGGGCACTTGAAACGAGTTGGAAGCAATTGGGAAGCGACCCTTGGTTTCACAAGCGAGGAATTACTAGCACTCCCTTTCACTGAATTTATTCATGCTGATGATGTCACCGAAACAGTGGAGTACCTCGACAAAGAGCTGGCTGACCTCTCCTCTAAGAATGCTTTAGTGAATCGCGTCCGCTGTAAAAATGGCGAGTACAAGTGGATCGATTGGAAATTGACCGTGGCCAAAGATCACAAGCTTGTCTTTGCCGTAGGCAGAGATATTACGCAGCAGAAACTCTTGGAAGACACCTTAAAATATTACGCGGGTGCCGTCGTTGATGCTCAGGAGATTGAGCGGCTGCGCATCTCACAAGAACTGCATGATGGCGTCATTCAACTTCTTGGCGTCACTCTCCATCGTCTGAGAGACGAACCATGCGAAAATGCTTCAACCAAAATCCCTCAAGATCTTCTGGTTAAGGCGATAGATGAGGTCCGAAGGATTTCCCTCAGCTTGCGATCCAACATTCTTGAAGACCTGGGACTAACGGCAGCGATCCAATCGCTCTGCACCGATTTTGAAAATAGAACAAAAAAGAAAATAAGGCTTAATCTGAAAAATATTGCCAAGGCCATCGAT
>JAHFAA010000031.1 GCA_023250775.1 Bdellovibrionales bacterium | reverse complement strand
AGGGTGAAATTTTGAAGTGGATTCAAGATGGTGCAGTCGTAAATATCCATGCTTTCATTGTTCCTGATAAAAATAAATTTCAGCTTCCTGCAGGTGTTCCGATTTTTGAAAGAGATGATGTGGAAGGAATTGCAGCGTATGTATTAAACCATGTTTTGGGTAAGGCAAATAAGGCCCCGCTTTTTGGTCTCGTCTTGGCGGGAGGAAAAAGCATGCGTATGGGACAAGACAAAGGTGCGATCTCATATCATGGCGACACCCAGGCACAATACCTTTATGAGCTGTTGGATAAGTATTGCCAAAAAACATTTGTTTCATGTCGGAATGATCAAAAAAGCACGGAACATTTACGTGCTCTTCCCCAAATTCATGATCGAGTTTTTGAGATGGGACCTGCAGGAGGAATTCTTTCGGCCATGCTGACCTATTCCACAGTACGCTGGTTAGTTTTGGCATGTGATTTGCCCTTGGTGGATGATTTACATATTCAACACCTCATTGAGCACGCACACCCATTGGCCTTAGTTTCTGGACACGTTGATGCTGAAGGTCTGCCCGAACCACTCTCGGCCATTTATCGCCCAGAATTCAAGCAGAAGCTCTTTCATTTTTTTGGTCTCGGGATTCAATGCCCACGAAAGATGTTACTGAATTCTCTTTTTTATCCTCTCGTTAATCCTGATCAGATAAAATTAATGAACGCAAATACCCCCGAAGATTATTCCGCTATATTGCAAGTCATGGGGCCGAACCATCCAGGAAGGGTGTGTTGACCAAGTTTAAATTTGTCCTTTGTTAGCTTAAGGTGGTCGCGACATCCCGGCCGCTGGCCGGGACAAAGGTAGCTCAAAAAAACGGCGAAGCCTTTTTGAGCGTATCGACTGAAATGAATAGTTCTGAATCAAAGAAGAGTGGTGGTCGCGACAAGGATTGAACTTGTGACCCCTGCCATGTCAAGGCAGTGCTCTACCACTGAGCTACGCGGCCATCTTCTGTAATGTAATTGATCGCTACTATAAAAATTTGTTACGAGGCCTGTCAATTGATTTGTTTCATTCTTCATTTGACCATATTTGGAACAATGCGCATTTTTGAATTTTCTTTTGGCCACTGTGATATTCTGAGATAAGATATGCGCATTAGTTTTTTATTAAAAATAAGGGGCCATGAAATGGGAAAATCTAGTTTACTTTTAATCATGCTCGGCATGTTAGGTCTGTACGTTGCGTGCGCTGAAAAGGCCGATTCTCGTCCTAATTATATCTTCAAGCCAGCGCCATCACCTGGGGCGGCACTTAAATTTATGGATAAAATTGTCACTGAGGCGGAACTCTATAAGGGGGCCGAAAGCGATATTTTTGAGGCCGAACTCAAAGTCTACGAGATCAAAATGAACAAGGCCCAAGCCTATTTAATGGAAAAATTTATGGAGGCCGATCCTCGCAAAAAAGGCCTTTCCAACGACGAATATCTCGACAAATATATTGCCTCAACCATCAATATTTCTGAAAAAGATGTGGATAAGCTGATTACCGATCGAAGTATTCCAAGAGAGCAAATCAATGATCAGATGCGTGAGCGCATCAAAAAATTCTTGGCGATGGAAAAGAAGAAAGAATTCCTGGAAAAATGGCTTGCCGAACAAACCAAGAAACATCCGGTAGAAATGTATATCGCCAAACCAACCTGGCCGGTCTTTGAAATCCCCACCGAAGGTTCACCCTTTGAAGGCGCTGCCGATGCCAAAGTTACTCTGGTTGAGTTTAGTGATTTCCAATGTCCATTTTGCCAAAAAGGTTCTCAGATTGTTGCCGAACTAAGAAAGAAGTATGGCAAAAAACTGAAAGTTGTTTTCAAAAACTTTCCGCTTCCGTTTCACAAACAAGCTATGCCTGCCGCCATTGCCGGCCTTTGTGCGAACGAGCAGGGGATGGACAAATTTTGGAAGATGCATGACAAGATGTTTGCTGATCAAACCAAGCTTGAAATTGCCGACTTGAAAGCAACCGCCAAATCGATCGGACTTGATAGCAAAAAATTTGATGCCTGCTTGGATGCCAGCAAGTATACCGATGCCATCACAAAGGATATGGATCAGGCACAAAATATCGAAGTCAAATCTACCCCGACCTTTTTTATCAACGGTCGGATTATCAATGGCGCTCGAGAAGTGGAGTTTTTTTCCGATTTAATCGACGAGGAATTAGCTAAATAGTCGTTTCCTTCTTAAATTAACCAGTTATTGAGGGGGCCCTGGGCAATTCGTACCAGGGCCCTTTTTTTTATATAACCTAGGTTAAACTTAGGATAAGGCCTTATGGCCCCCACGAGGGAATCAAGAGGGAAGATGGATATCAACGATTACAACACCCGCATCGCAGAAGCCCGCGATGGATATACCAAGAAGGCCGAAGAGATTCGGCGTAATTCAGAAAAAGAAAAGGCGGATCTTGCCGAGACCCATCGTGCTCGCGAGCAAAGTCAGAGAACGGGCTATGACGACTCTTTAAGAGAGGTTGAGGAAACCGCCCAGCGTGCAGCAGAGAAGCAGACATCACGTTCCAAAGAAGAAGTCGAGCGTCAGCAGGAAGAATATAACAATAAAATGCGCACGGCCCGTGAGCAGTTTGACCAAGATTCTTCCATCGACCGCAATAATTTTTCCAAAAGATTAAATGAGATCAAGGAAAATTACGATCGCAGTACACGTGGCAATGATATTCAAAATCAGCAAAAATTAGATGATTCAGCCTCGCACTATAGGGATGTTACCAGAAGCGAAAAGCAAAAACACAATGATGAAATAGAAAAAATCCAAGAGAAAGGAAATCTTGCTTATCAGAGTTATCGCGATAAGGTTGCCGCCGACAAACAAAATCTTGTGAAGCAAAAAGACGAAGATCAGCATGAAATCGTCCGACAAAATAATATTGAAAAAGGACAAATGCAGTCCAAATTGCAGGCAGGAATGGAGGCCGTGAATCGCGCTCGGGAAGAAGAAGCACGGCAAATGAGAGAATCCCAGCAAGATCAGGTTGGCCAGGTTCAATCGATCAATCAGGCCCATGAGCAGGATATGATTGATAATTACAATCACCTCATGGGGCAAATTCAGCAGCGTAATGACAGTGATCAAAGAGGAATTCTTAATAACGCAACAGTGCAACTACGCAATCGTGATCGAGAACACAGCAAAGAACTTGCCACTCTCGAACGTCGTGCCACCGCCATTGCCAATAATGGCGGTGTAGGAGATGAAGCAAAGCTGGAGCTCGAGCGTTTTAAACGCGCCAGCGATGACCGTCTGGGACGCATGAAGAACAATCTCGAAGATGCGCGAGTTCAAAGCACTCAAGATAAGGCGCACATGATGGATATGGCGCAGGAAACTATGCGACAACAGGCGCTGTCGAATTATAAAGATCAAGATGGTCGCGAAAAACAATATCGCTCTGATCTGACAACGATGAATGACAAATATCGAACTGAGCGCAGTCAGATCAGCAATCAATTGAAAGGTGAATTGAAAGATAATCAGATGAGTGCCTCTAAAACCTTGACCGACGAGCGGACTGTCAATCGTGCCAAGTATGATCAACAGCGTGCCGACTATGGTCGACGCATGAATGTTATGGCGGAAAAGAATTTGCAGACAATTGCCGGCATTCAAGAGGAGCAAGCACGCGAGAAGACCGATTTTATCGAAAAAACCAAGCGTGATTTGTATCACGCCAGAGAAGAATTAAAAGATGAGTTAGGGAACCGTTTTCAAAGATCGATAGATGGCTATGAGACCAAGGTGAATAATTTAGAAAGCGATAAAGAAAAGTTGGTCTCTCGCTATGAAGATAAGCTGACAACTTTTGCCAAACAGGCGGCGAGTGAGCATGACCAGCGCACGGTAATAGAGGAACAGCGTCGTCAAGAAGATCTTCGCACTTTCAAAAAAGTCCAAGAAGGCAAAGATTTTGAAACGGCCAAAGTTGTCCAATCTCTGCGACAAGAGTTTGATAAGAACTTAAATGAAATCAGAAAAAATGGTGAAATCAAGGCCGATAAATTGAGTCAGCGTTATGAAGAGATTATCGAGAGAATGGGGAAGGAAACGAGTGCTGAAATGCATCGGCAATCCTCTCAAGCAAGAGAACACTATGAGCGCTTGGCCAAAACCAGCGAAATTGAGAAGACTGCCATCCAAAACAAATACGAATTAAAAATCCAAAAGATGAAAGAGGCCCTTGAACGAGCGCGTGAAACCACTGACACGCGTAACAGAACTTCACCACGTAAATCAGACTCTGAAGAAGATTTGGCCTAAGACTTTCTCCTCCAATTTTGATACTATTAAGATGATTCATTATTTGGAGACAGAAGTATGCGTAAGGCCAAAATTGTTGCCACCCTTGGGCCATCTTCCTCAGAAGTATCTCAAATCAAAGATCTGATTGATGCAGGCGTCAATGTCGCACGAGTGAATATGAGTCATGGGACTTATGAACTTAGTCACCAACTTATTTTAAATATTCGCAAGGCAAGTAAGCTGGCCAATAAAGAAGTCGCCATTCTCATGGATCTTCAGGGACCAAAAATTCGTGTTGATAAATTGACCGTACCTCTGGAACTTAAGAGTGACAGTGAATGGGTTATCGGTCCCACTGCCTCAAAAGACAAATACCCCGAATACCAAGGGCGATACATTCCTACCGTGTATGATAAATTAGTGCACGACTGTCGTGATAATGTTCGCGTGCTTTTTGATGACGGACTGATTGTTGCTCGCACTCTTAAGCGTGATCGTGATGTCTATTTGATCAAGGTTGAGGTTGGAGGAATATTAAAATCAAATAAAGGAATTAATCTTCCCGATGTTGAAGTCACAGCGCCAAGTTTTACCGAAAAAGATCGTGAAGATTTGATGTTCGGTCTGCGCGAAGGAATCGATTATATCGCTCTCAGCTTCATTCGCCGCAAAGAAGATATCCTGCAGGTCAAATATCTTCTGCATAAACTAAAAAAAAATATTCCGATTGTGGCAAAAATTGAAATGCCCATGGCGGTAAAAAATATTGAAGAAATCGTCACCGTCTCGGATGTCATTATGGTGGCCCGCGGAGATATGGGCGTGGAGCTCGGAAATCATTTAGTGCCAGCTGTGCAAAAAAAAATTATCGCTCTCTGTAATACAAAAGGCGTTCCCGTCATTACCGCCACACAGATGCTCGAGTCCATGATTAACAACAGTACTCCCACAAGGGCCGAGGCCTCGGATGTAGCCAACGCTGTTTGGGATGGCACTGATGCCGTGATGTTGAGTGGTGAGACGGCATCGGGAAAATTTCCAACTGAAACTGTCATCATGATGGATAAAATTGTTCGTGAGGCGGAAAAAACTCCGCGCGAGCGTCCCTTGCTTCGAAATATGGATCTTTCAACCGTCAACAAGTCTGTGATGGTGGCGGCCTCCTTGATTGCTGAAAAAACAAACGCCAAGGCTATTTTGGCCGTAACTCAAAGTGGACACTCTTGTTTGAACATCACCCGCTTTCGCCCGTTGGCTGAAGTTCTCGGTGTCACCACGGACATTTGGGCGGTCAGAAAAATGGCCCTTTATTGGGGCGTGACGCCTTTTTTACTGGAAGGTTTTGATGAGCATGACAAGGAGATGGAGGATAAGGTCATTGATCTGGTTCATGCCCGATACAAACTAAAGAATGGTGACAAGCTCGTCATTACGAGAGGAGAGGGACGCTTCTTCGCCAAGGGCACCGCCAATACCGTACGCGTTGAGATCATTAAGGATGTGCCCAAGGTCATCGGAGGCGCTGATACTTTGGAGAGTGCCGAATTTTCCCGAGGGCAAATAAATCTCGATACTCATGCCTGCGTTTCATGCCAAGCTTGTGTCGGCACCTGCCCACACGAGATTTGGGGAGCGACTAAAGATGAGGAGCACCGAATCTTTATCAATAAGGTGACGGTAGAAAGCTGTGCCCTTGACATGGCCTGTGTTGATAATTGTCCCACGGGGGCCATTGAAATTATTCCTCGCGGATAATGGATACGCTGACACAATCCGGTTTTCAAAAATTTCTTGCGCAGACGCCGTGGCCTGCTGCCATTTGTGATTGGGCCTATACCGATGAAGATCAGACCTTAAGTTATCAAACATTTGCCGATTGGATTGCTCGCCACGATCACGGGCCGCTTCATTACCTCTCCGATCATCGCGCGGTTTTGCGCCAAAAACTCTCGAACTATTATCCCGATTTTCAATCGGCCCTGGTTTTTTTGTTTGATTACGGTCAATCCCATTTTCTCAAAGCCGGCGGCCCAAATTTGGCGCGCTATGTGACCAACTTTCAGGGAGCGGATTATCATCTTGTCTTGAAGGATGCGCTCGAAACGATTGGCCTTTTTCTCAAAAGCAAGCTGCCTGATTTGCATTATGTTCTTTCCTTGGATATTCATCCTGTGCTGGAACGAGACCTGGCCCATCGAGCTGGCCTTGGATGGTTTGGAAAAAATTCCATGCTTCTGAATCGCCAGAAAGGCAGCATGTTCATCATTGCTTCGCTGTTAATCAACAAAAAGTTAAATTTTTCCAAGCGAACTCGTGAGACCGACCATTGTGGAACTTGTCGGGCCTGTGTTCAAGCGTGCCCGACTCAAGCGATCGATGAGCAGACCCGCACTCTCAAAGCGGAACGTTGCATTTCAACTTTCACCATCGAGCTTTTTAAAGATTCTCCCGCTCCACCAGGATATAAAAATAAAGAGCAATGGATTTTTGGCTGCGATATCTGCCAGGAAGTTTGTCCCTGGAACAAAGTGGAAACGTTACCTGATGCTCTCACGCCTCTGCAGGAAAAATTAAAACATTTTTTTTTAGATTGTCCTATTACCGAAACGATTTCTGAGCTGGAAGGCATGAGCAACAAAGCTTTTGAGCGCCAATTTAAGGGAACCTCACTAGCGCGCACCGGCCGTGTGGGAATTTTAAAAAATTTGAAGGCCTTAATTTAAGATTTTTTCTGAAACCAAAAAGCGTTTGATATAGGAGGCCGCTTCCTCTGGCAGATGATGAGGGAGGCGTGGTGGGCGCTCAAGAGTGACATTGTGTCCGTTGGCGAATAAGAATTCCCGTAGGTGCTCAGCTCCTTCGTTTGTCACGATCAGATCATCTTGGCCCACAATCATATGAATGCGCGAAGGCGGAAGATTGCTTCCAATTGACTCTTTTTCCTCGCGAATCCAGGAGAAAACCACTGTTGGATTGAGGGCCGGCGACACGAGCTGACCACGAACGTGTAGCGTACTCTTATAGAGTGGCGTTTCAAAAAGATTTTTGCCGTGAGGCGCTTTTGAAATTCCAAAACCAACCGCCACGGCGATGGTCTTATAAGACTTAAATTCCGGCAGACCCAGGGCCTTCAGCGACAGCAAGGCCCCCAAGGAATGCCCGCCGAGGATGAGAGAAAAATCAGGTCGGTTAGGCATGGTCGGGGCCAAGGTCGTCAAAGTGGAAAAGGCCCGGGCGAAAAGTTCATGAGCATGAAGCTTAAAATCCTCAAAATTTGTCACTTCATTAAAACTTCCCAAATAGTGTCCTGGTAAATCAAAAATAAGACTGGCAATCCCTTCTTGCGCCAGGCGTATGGGCCAGGTCAAGATACTGGCCTTATGAGAAGTAAATCCATGGGTAAAGATGGCAAAATGAGGGCGCAGATTCACACCCGAGGCGGGAAAAAAGCTTAAGGCCGCAACCTCAAAAGGCCCTTGATGCAAAATATGTTTCTTTACAGTGATGTTGTCGTCGTTTTTTATGCTTTCGGTCACAGAAAAACCTTTAAAAAATGGCCAGGCTAAATCTAAGTTTTAATTGACGAATAAGACCACATAAACTAGTTTTCTAAAACACTTTTTACAATTTGTGAATTGATGTGCCCACTTAGCTCAGTCGGTAGAGCAAAGGACTGAAAATCCTTGTGTCCGTGGTTCGATTCCGCGAGTGGGCACCATCAGTTTCCCGCCTTCGATTATGTTTAAGAAATGTGCTGTATGTGGCAAGGTTTGGAACAATCCCGCTGAGTTTTTGGCCGATCCTCTTATCAAATACCATGGTTACCAAGCGACCTTTGATGATCCCATGAAAGGACTTTTTCTTTTTAGTCATCTTGCGGATTCATGCCACACCACGCTGGCCATGAAAGTCGATCTCTTTTCCTTCATGATGCCCACTTCCAAGGGCACAATTCCAATGAACACCGACTCCAAGTGCCAGGGACTTTGTCTTCAGGTCAGCAACGATCAACCCTGTGAAGTGGTGAATTGTGTGGGGAATAGGATTCGGCACTTGATCGGACAGATTAAGGAATATCCCAAAAACGCCAACTGACCCAAACAATTTTCTTGTTGGAGTCGATTCAAAAATGCCGTATTATCTCTGCCAATGCCCAGGTGGTGAAATTGGTAGACACGCACGATTCAGGGTCGTGTGCGAAAGCATGCTGGTTCAAGTCCAGTCCTGGGCACCATATTTCGAAGTTAACTTCTCATCATAAGACTGGCCTCCTCATCGAAACTTGCCCTTGGGCAACTTTCGCTTTCGTCGGAGTCCTGGGCACCATATTCAAAACAAGTTTTTTCATCATGCGACTGGCCTTAGTCGAAAAAACTGTCCTTAGGGACACTTTTTTCTCCTGCGGAGTCCTGGGCACCAATTTTAGATGTTGGCTTGCTAGCTTTTTTTGCTGGAAAAATGTGAAATTCAGGTAACATAATCTCATTAAATCTTTTTACAGTGTGTGAGTAGCATGAAAATTTTGCAAAAATGGGATGCGTGGGCCGAGCAAAAGCGTTCACCATATATTTTATTGGCGATTCTGGCCGTTATTAACTTTCTCTTGATCTTGCTAGTCGATGTTTTTCCTTTTCAAGACATGCCTCAGCATCTGACCTACGCCAAAATCATCGGGGATTATGGAAAAAGTGGAAATCTTTTTGATCGTTACTACGATCTCACTGCCCACTTTACCACCTATCATACTTACCACTGGGTGCTGTCTTTTTTAGGAAGCTTGTTCGGCATTGAGCCGGGTTTTAAAATTCTCGTTTTTCTTTACTTTGTGACTTTGAGCTGGGGCATGTCCTATTTGATGGACAGCCTTGACCCTGACTTGAAGGCCTCGCCATGGAAGAAATTGCTGATTCAGATGTGCATCTGGAATGCCACCATCGGTATGGGGTTCATGCCCTTCGTTCAGTCGATGCCGTTTTTCGCCATTGCCATCGGGGCCTTCTTACGCTTGCGCACTCAACGTGGGAAGATGGTCACAAATTGGGCGGTTTTTTGGATTGCTCTTCTTTTGCTTTCTCTTTCTCACGTCGTCACCGCCTGCGCTGTGGTTTTCTTTCTCGCGCTCTATACTTTATTTGATCGTGACAAACGTTCCTTATATATTTTGCTTATCAATGCTTTATTTTTCGTCATCACGTCTCGCTGGTATGGTGGCCTCGGGCGCGGAGGCCTGACTGAGCACACGGCCATTCAGTGGAGCGAAGCTTTCGTTCACAGTTATGAATTTGAATTTGTCACCTCGCTTTTCAATATCACCTGGAGCCCGTTACCCGTCACCATGAATTATGTGTTCTGGAACTTTGTCGGACCCTATCAGTTGACCACGCTTGTTCCGCTTGCGATTATTTATGCCCTCTTATTGTATGGACTCTATCGTCTTGGCGTCTCGAAACCAGAGACAGTTGTGGCCGCAGGGAAAAACAAGAAAAAAATTATCGAGCCTGTGAGCAGCAGTGAAAAACCGGAAGAAAAGTTTCAGTATGCGTATAAGATGGCGGCGAAAATATTTTTAGGTTTTGCGATTCTTTTGCCGTGGGGGATCTACATTCCCTCTGAGATTACCTTTATTAACTATCGCCTTTTAACTCTGGCGTTGTTTTTGGTGATCAGTCTCTGCCCTTGGAAGTGGATTCAGACTTCTCGTCAGAAATTAATCGTGACGGCCTTGGCCTTTTTATCCATTGGCCTTTATTCCTACAAGACCTACATGTATGAACAAGAAATCAAAGTGCCGCTCAGAATGATTGCCAGGATTCCCAGTAACCGCGTTGTCGGATCGGTGATGTTTGGCAATAGGAGTGAGTACTTTGCCAGAATCTTGCGCCTGAACCATTTTCTTCCGATGTTTTACACTCTTCGCAACGGTGGTATTAACGGCCAATTTTGGGCCTGCTATGCACCCCACCTGCCGGTTTGCTATAAACCAGGAAAAGGTGTGCCCAATACTCCCGACTGGCATCCGTGGAAATTTAAACCCGAAGACTTAAACGAGAATGATTATCTTCTCTATTCCACCATGTATTATGCTGAAAATCCTGTTGAGACGGGCATTAAACAGGCCATCTTGGAACGCATGGATGTCGTCGAATGTGAAAATGGTTGGTGCTTGTATCGCAAGAAATAAGATGAAGAAATAATATGTGGAGATTAGCACTTCCAATCGATGACGAATCCATAATCCAAATGTGTTTGGAACTCAACCGTGAAGATCCGGGACCAAGGCCGGTTCCTCGTGAATATACTCAAAATACTTTAAAACAGTTGCGTGCCGAATCGGTTCGCGGTCGTGCCGTGGTTTTAGATTTGTTAGGCAAAGTTGAAGGTTACGCCCTGCTCATGTCTTTTTGGTCAAATGAAATGGGTGGCGAGGTTTGCTATATCGATGAACTTTTTGTGATGCCGGAAAAACGCGGGCAAGGGCATGGGAGAACGTTGATTAAAACCTTACTTTCTCCCAACAACCTTTGGCCTCATCGTCCTGTGGCCATCGAACTCGAAGTAACTCCCACCAATCTTCGCGCACGAGAACTTTACACGGCACTTGGTTTCATGCCCGTGAAAAATTCTCACATGCGAATTCGTTTTTAATTTGGGTACAGGCCATTGGCCGTATGACATCTTGAGCACAGAGGGCCAGGGTTGTGCTTAGCACGGTTTCCATGGCATACCTCGCAAGTCGCTCGAGCCGTTACTTTCCAACCATGAGGTTTATGGCATTGCTGACAATCCTTGTGGCCCTTGACCGAATGGATGCCTTTTTTCACGGCGTGACAATTCTGGCAATCTTGATTGTTGATTCTGATTGCCGAATGAGGTTTATGGCATTCCCCACAGGCCCACTTCATCGGGGCATTTTCAGGGAAGACTTCATTTTTAACCTTCATTGATTCGTGACAACCAAGGCAAGCGGCCCTGTCCGGGCGAAGTGGTCGCTTGGCATCTTTATCAAGGAACGGATGGCATTGATCGCAGTGCATTTCCGCCATACTTCCAGCGGCCGCGAGTGTAATTTTTTGATGGCATGACTTGCAAAGAGTTTTGTCTGGCTTAAATCGGTGGACCGAAACGGCGTGGCACTGAACGCATTCAATATGATGTTGAACCGTGTGAATTCGATGTCCCGGAGTTTCAACAATTCTATCCCACTTCGTTTTATTTGAACCAGCGGTGTGACATTGCATACACACGGCACGATTAATCTCGGCGTGCTTCACGACTTCATCTGGTCTTCTGGTTGTATAGAGCCAAAGCTGATGCAAGTTGGAAATGACGTTCGCCACGTGACAAGTATGACACTCAATTTTCTTGTGCCCGCTTTCTTCCCAAAGTTTAAAGGCCGAATTCATGGTGTGGCATGAAGTACAAAATTTCGGTTCGTGCTCGATATAGTGAAATCCTTTTAGACCAACAACAAGTGCGATCAGACCGAAGGAGCCACCTACAAAGATCAAAATCTTTAATTTTTTGCCTTGAGGAATTGGAATGCGGCTTCTCTGTTGCCAGCCGTAACGGAGACCTATGAAGGCCCCAGCGCCAAGAAGAATGATAAGGAGGAAAATTCCCACATACTTGGTTACTTTTCCCCACTTGATACCCGCAAGTCTTGGAGACAATTTCGCCGTAACAGATTCTGCAAAATCGATTGCGTCAGAGGCATTTCTGGTGATTTCAAATAAATTGAGTGCATGACTAAGACCATGAAGATGGGAGCGAGTTTGCTTGAGTTGCTCTGCCAGCTTATCCGCATCAGGCGCTTTTCCTTTTGACTGCTGGATTAGAAGTTCAGCATCATCGAGTTCTTTTTCGGCCTCGAAAATCGCACGATAAATTCGTCGCGGTTGTGCAACATCGTGGCAGCTCGAGCAAAGTGGTTCGGCGATCAGTGCCGCTGAGGCGATTTTAATTCCGTGAGCGCCATGGCAGGTAACACAGTTCGGTTGTCGTGGAAGTTTTTTTGATAAATTGTGCGCACCCTTGAGGAAATTTTCCAAGGGTTGTTGATGACAGCTTCCGCAGATCGCAACCACTTCTTCTTTGGTTTGATTGATAGAGAATTTTTTTTCTGGTGTACTGGTATGCGCCGTTCTGGCCGAATCCACAGTATCATTGCCGTTATGACATGAGATGCATGTTAATCCTGCTTTGACGTGAACGTCTTCGCTCGATGACATGGCAACAGTCGGTGTTTTAAGTTTTTGATCAGTAAGGTCTGCGTGACAAATAAAGCATCGTTCTTGCTTTATTTCGGTAAGGGACTGAATTTCTCTGGTAGTCTGGCTGAATGCACACAAGGAGACAAATAGGGGCGCTAAAACGAAAAATGTTTTTTTCATAATTGGTATTCACCGATGTAAAGAATGGATAATACGAACTTAGTAGCATTTTATGCGTGTTAAGTTCAGTTTTCTATTGAAAACTGATAACGAGAAAAATGATATTCGGCAGGTGCAAAGCAAAAAAAAATCAATATTCTTTTATTTTTTCTTTTTGCCTTCGCCTTTGTCCTCATCAAAAAATATTGGATAAGCAGTTTTGAAGTATCGGATGCTAATCATTTTAAAAATGTCTTCCGACTGCACCTCAATAATGTCGCCCTTTGGAATATCGTAGTTGTGATCTTTGGCAAGTTGCGCCAGTTCCTGATCTTGGGTAGCGCCCTGATATTCATAATTGGCATTGAGCAGACCATCTAACTGAGCATCAGAAACGGTTTTTGGCAGTGAGGCACTATTAATCAGACCTGAATATTCTTTTTCCAACTTGGCCTTTCCGCCGGTCTGCTCGGCCCCTTCGGATTTTTTGATGCTGTCAGAAATTGAAGCAAAGAGTTCAGGGTTTTTGGCACCTGCATTTTGCAACGATTTGGTGATCAGTGCCGCGAATTGCCGTTCATGATCTTCGAAATCAATTGGCTGGAGCCTGGCCTGAGCTAATTTATTGTTGAGCAAGTTGCGAAAGTCGATGGCCTTGGCGCGCATTTTTTTTGCCAGGGCCGCCAGCGCGGATGTGCTGGCAAATGTTCCATGGCCGGCAGAAGATTTACCACTGACCGAATCAGTGGTTTTTGTGGTTAGTCCGATGGCCGACATAGTTTCTGCATCGAGGTTCAGTCCGGCCAGACCGGAGTCCATCGTGGCATTACTGTCCAAGCAGTTGCCCTTGCCATCTCCTCGCAGACAAGGAAAGGGGACCTTGTCACTGAGCTTGGCATTTTTAATTAAGGCGGGATCGACCATATCGAGGGTTACTTCATTATAGGGAATCGAGGTTGTCGTGGGAGTTTGGACTTTAAGCTTGGAGTCGGCAAATCCTGAGATGATAGCGTCAATTTTTTTAATATTTTCTTCCATGGTTTTTTCAATTGAGTAGCTGACCGCGGCCGTGGCGAGTGAGGCCCCCCCCACCAGACCGAACAGCACCACTCTCACATAAGGCAAGCCCAGATATCTGTCGAACCAGGTAAAAAAGGTTTTGGTGATGAGGGCCGCGACGAGAATAATTCCCACAAAAGAAAAGCCTATGATCGATGAAGCTTTTTCTCGGTTTGCATCGGCATTCTTACTATCACCCAAAGGCGACATTTGTTCAGTTGTCGGGATTTGAGGTTGCGCGTAGACATCATTGATAAGAAACTTAAACCACGGATTATTTTTTTGAAGTTCTTGGGGCGAGTTGAGGCCCAGTCCAGGAATGTTAACTTTGCCTGGGCAGCCGATAAATTGTTCCGCCGTCATATAGCTGGCATTTTGGCAGGACTCAGCCGTTTGTTTGGAAATTACTGGAGCATGGGCAATTCCAAGAGTGGTTGCAGCGGAATCTGCTTTTCTTATTCCTTCTTCTGCCGCTTCCTGCGCACTCTGAACTTTTTCTTGGGCCTCATGAGCTTTTTGTTTGGTCTGATTTTCCAGGAAGCTTCCGATGATCGGGATATCAGAAAGTCCAAGCGATTTGTTCTCGACCTCTTTAATGGCATTTTTGGCAGTTGTAGCAGCGATATTTTTTTGGCTGGCAAGGAGGGCCGTGGCAATTCCAGCACCAAGGGTGCAAGGTTTGTGCGCGTTTTGCAAACATTGATCATGCAGTTGCAGCGCCTCGATATTAATATCCTGGATCGGTTTGTTCTTATCCGTTGATGGACCGATGGTGACGATTAAGGCCTGATTCTTGATCAGTCCGCCAGCGAATTTACCCATCGCCGTTCCACAGGCGGCACATTCGGCAGAGATTGCAGCATTACACTTGGCCAAGCAGGCATCATATTGAGGTGTCGCAGCAGCTCCAACTCCGGCCGTCGCCACACCTATCGTTGACTCATCTTGGGCCAATGCTTGGACACATTCTGGAGTTGCGGGGCATTCAACCTCGCCAGAGAGGGGGCAGGTGGTTGAGAGTTGCACGGCAGAGGTGGCTGCGCTTCCAAGGCAGGTATAATAGCCAGTGAGCAATTTAAAAGACAAAACCGCCGAG
>JAHFAA010000396.1 GCA_023250775.1 Bdellovibrionales bacterium | reverse complement strand
CTGTTTGGATATGTCATTGTGTTGCTCATTCCTCTTTTCATGGCCTCCTGGAGATTTGCAATTGGAGCTTTTGCCCTTCAATCTTTGCTGACGGGTTTCATTTTGATCGGAGGCGAAAAAATCGAGACATGGTCTTCCATTATTCAAGCGGTGGATTTATTTTTTATTCGAGGCCTCCTGATTCCCTGGTTGTTTATTCGTCTTTTTAAGAAATTTAAATCGGACGAAGCATTTTTTACCTTGCCCGCCAATTTGGTTATTTGGATGATTGCCTTGGTGCTTGTCGTGGTCAGTTTCTGGTTTGGCACCCAGGTGTTTCCTTCTGATTTTTCCACTGCCGTTCATCTTGGGACAGCTTCAACAGGCCTGGCCCTTGCTTTTTTTATTCTCGCAAACCAATCTCTACCACTCGTGCAGGTGATTGCCCTGCTTACTCTTGAGGCCGGCATTATTTTGATGGAGGTTCTGGCAGCACACCATGAACATTGGTTCGTGCAGTTTTGCCTTAGCGCCGTTTTTGTTTGGAGCATGGCCGTCGTCATAAAGTTTGTACAATATTTTTTAAAACAGGAAACAGCTCAAGCGGAAACTCTTCCCCTGGAAGATCAGGAGGTGCTATGAGTTTGCTCTTGT
Organism: Bdellovibrionales bacterium; assembly: GCA_023250775.1. GTDB lineage: Bacteria > Bdellovibrionota > Bacteriovoracia > Bacteriovoracales > Bacteriovoracaceae > GWA2-49-15. The sequence goes on along the minus strand of JAHFAA010000396.1, from coordinate 3,223 downwards.
GTGCGCTCATTCCCATCCTCGGTATCCCGCTAACTTTTGGCAAGCGAAGTGCCCGTAGTTATGTTATTACTTTCGTTGCTATTGCGGTGTTAAGTTTTGTCTGCGCCACAATTTCGCTGCTGAAATTTCCTCCTGAGCAGGTGATTCAGTTTGCCAATGACTTTCTGGTCAGCGACGCTTCATCGCGCCTTTTTGTCGCCCTTGTTACGGCAGTGTTTACCGGCGTTTCTCTGTATATTTACAACCGTATTCTGATCAACCCGCTTGCGGCCCGCAATATCCAAGGATATATCCGAAGTGCCCTCTTGTTTTTTGCCATTTCCATTTTGGCCATTCTGAGCAATCATTTTATTTTAATGTGGCTGCTGGCCGAGGCCACAACTCTTGCGATTACTCACCTGATATATCATCAAAAAGGCGAAAGTTCCGTTCGAGCAGCTTGGAAGTATTTTCTTTTTTCAAGCGTCGGTTTGGGCATGGCCTTCGTGGGATTTATCTTTCTCGCGATAAGCATGAAATATGATCAAAGTGGTCTTGAGGCCAGTTTTTATTTTCATGAATTGATCCAAAGGCAAGGCAGTCTCGGCGCTCATCCTTGGAAAGAGCTGGGATTAGTGTTGATCATGTTCGGATTTGGGACAAAACTGGGACTGACCCCCATGAATTCATGGTTGCCCGAGACTTATGATTCCGCTCCTCCTTCCGTAACAGCACTCCTCGCCGCCATTCAATTTAATGTTGTTCTACTGGCGCTCTTTCGCGTGTTTCAATATTTTCAACCTTTGGAGTTCCCACTCGTTCGTTATCAATTAATGATTGTCGGACTTATTTCAATTTTAATTTCGGCCTTTCATATTATTGTGGCCAAAAATTATAAACAACTTATCTCCTATGCTTCTATTAACCATGCGGGAGTTATTGCCATAGGGCTCGGGATTGGCAGGAATGCCGCCTATGGGGTTGTGCTTTATGCCATCAGCAATGCTCTCGTGAAGGCCATCTTGTTTCTTACCTGCGGAAATATCAAGGCCCGTTATCGAACAAAAACGATTGTCGATGTCCATGGTCTTATCAAAACCATGCCCTTTAGTGGTGGCATTTTTATGGTCGGAATTTTCGCGCTTCTTGGATTCGCTCCCTTCGGCAGCTTTTTTGGCGAGCTTCTCATCATGCGAGGAATGATCGATAGTGAGTATTTTTTCATCTTCATTCTCTTTTGCTTGCTCGGTACTCTGGTCTTTGTCGCGATTGCACGATCGACCTTTCCTATGATTTGGGGCGCTCCAAAACATGAACGCAGCCATCACGGTGAATCAATTTATAACTTACTGCCAAATCTCTTTTATATAATGCTTTTGCTTACGTTAGGAGTTTATCTGCCCATGGGAGCCGACACTTTATTGCAAACGATTGCACTTGGTATAGGAGGCCCGTGACTATGGCCATGAAGAAAATGAATCTCATCGTTGCAGGCGAGTCATCATTTCCCGTTTTGGAAATGACTGATTTTCAGAATCAGCTCAAAAAGCATTTGTCCGATAACGGGCGTGTCGTAAGTTTTTTTGGCAGCCCCTCCCACAACGGTGAAATTTTTTTGAATGTCCTTGTTGCCTCGGCCAGTGGCAAATTACATTTCCTCCGCAGTGAACGTGAGCGAAATGGCAGTTATCATTCACTGACCAGCGAATTTCCCCAGCTTCATTGTTTTGAACGTGAGTGTTTTGAGCAATATGGCATTAAACCTTCCGGCCACCCGTGGTTGCGGGCCATTCGATATCCTTACGCCAATAATGATCGCTTGGAAGATTATCCTTTTTATAAAATTGAAGGCAAAGAGGTTCACGAAGTTGGTGTCGGGCCTATTCATGCCGGGGTTATTGAACCGGGGCACTTTCGTTTTATGTGTTACGGTGAAACCGTTCATCATCTTGAAATTCAGCTCGGTTTTCAACATCGAGGTGTCGAGAATCTGCTCTTACAAAGAGACCCTGGACATCTCGCTCCTTTGATTGAAACAGTCTCCGGAGATACAAGCATCGCTCATACTTGGGCCTATTGTTCGGCGTGGGAAGCTCTCTGTGGAGTAACTGTTCCTTGGCAAATCGAGCTTGTTCGTGGAATGGCCCTTGAGCTTGAGCGAATCGCCATGCATTTGGCCGGGCTTTCGGGGATGTGTACGGACGTGGCCTTTCTTCCCGGTGGTTCCACCTATGGGCGTTTGCGAACGACCGCCATCAACACCTCGATGCGTCTGTGTGGCAGTCGTTTTGGTCGCGGTTGGCTTCGCCCTGGCGCTGTTCGTTTCGAGTGGAATGAAGAGATTCAAAAAGATTTGAAGCAGGCCATCTTGCTTCTGAATACAGACCTGAAGTTTATTAATGAATTATTTTTGACCTCTAAGACAGTGCAACACCGGATGAAAACCACCGGAAAAATTAGCAAAGAAACGGCGCTTGAGATGGGTTTTGTGGGTATGGTGGCGCGCTCTTCCGGCGTTGCTCTCGACTTGCGAACTTCGGACTCATGTGAACTTTATGAAAAAAATCCCATCGGACATGCGCTCGAACATGATGGCGATTGTTGGTCCCGTGCTCTACTGCGAATTTCCGAAATAGAGCACTCATTAAAATGGTTATCCTCAGCTGTCGAAATGTTGAATGGCCAATCTCTTGGAAAAATTCCCCTTGGAAAACCGGCGCCAAATTCTCTGGCCATTTCTTTGGTTGAAGGATGGCGCGGCGAGGTCATGCATTGTCTGCAAACGGACGCGGCGGGGAAATTACTACATTATAAGGTGCAAGACCCCTCATTGCGCAACTGGTTTGCGTTGGCCTTGGCCGTTCGAACGAATGACATTTCGGATTTCCCTATTTGTAATAAGAGTTTTGATTTGTCCTATTGTGGCCACGATTTGTGAAAGTGGAGAAGATCGATGTTTAAGGCGCTTAAAGTAAAAATAAATCAGGGCAAGCAATATGTTCCTGATGTGAGAAATGCCTCACCTAAGGGATTTCGTGGCCGTCCGATGATCGGTCCAGGCATGTGCGAGAGCGATTGCAAAAACTGCCAAGACGCTTGTCCCACGAATGCTATTTTACTTAATCCACTTCGAATCGATCTTGGTCGCTGTGTTTTTTGCAATGAATGTGCAGATGTTTGTCCTGATAAAAAAATTGTTTTTACCAATGCCTACAAGATGGCGGCCGATACTCCCGATGGTCTG